>CBINDH010000160.1:0-6581 GCA_966249365.1 uncultured Xylanimonas sp.
CTGCTTGCCGGCAAAGACGAACACGATCAGCAGCGGTGCCGCCACCAGGAACACGCCGGACATGACCAGACCGGTGTCCGTCGTGAACGCACCCTTGAGCTGCGGCACCACGAGCGGCATCGTCAGCTGCGAGCGCATCACCACCGACGGCCAGAAGAAGCTGTTCCACGACCCGACGAACGTGAACAGCGCGAGGGTCGCCGCCGCGGGCCGGGCCGCGGGCAGCGCGATCGACCAGAACGTGCGGAACATCGACGCGCCGTCGACGCGGGCCGCCTCGACGAGCTCGAAGGGCAGGGCCTCCTGGAGGTACTGCGTCATCCAGAACACGCCGAACGCGCCGACGAGGCTCGGGATCGTCAGGGCCCACAGCGAGTCGATCCACCCGAAGTCGTTCATCATCACGAACATCGGGATCGTCCCGATCTGGGCGGGGATCGCCATGGTCGCGATGACCGTCACGTAGAGCACCTGGCGGCCACGGAAGGACAGCTTCGAGAAGCTGAACCCGGCGAGCGTCGAGAAGAACACCGTCGACGCGCTGACCGAGACGGCCACGAGGAGCGAGTTCGCGAACGCCATCCAGAAGTTGAACTGGGACGCGTTGAAGACCTCGCCGAAGTTCTCCAGCAGCCGCAGCGTGGGGAGCCAGGTCGGCAGACGGCCGACGGCGCGCGCGATCTCCTGCGTCGTCGAGGAGCCGTACATCGCGGAGGCGTACAGCGGGAAGACGGAGATGACGAACACGACCGTCAGGAGCGCGTACGTGACCCACCCGGGACGCGAGTTCGACGGGTTGTGCGCCTTGACGGGCCGGCCCTGCGCGGCGCGCTTGCGCGCGTACTTCGCCGCGCCGCGACCCGCGCGGTTCTCGATGAAGGCGGTGCTCATCGGTTCGCTCCTTCCTTGGCTGCGTCCGTCGTCGACGTCCGCCCGATGATCGTGGCCACCCCGGCCTCACGAGCCAGCCGCTCGGACTCCGCCGCCGCGGCGCGTGCCGCCGCGATGACCTCGTTGCGGCGGGCCCTCGAGACCTTCGAGGTCTTGGACTTCGAGGACGAGATCGACCGGGTGATCAGGAAGTTGATGAGCGAGAAGACGACGATGACGGCGGCGAAGATCCAGCCGACGGCCGCGGCCTGCCCGAGTCGGTCCTGCCAGTCGCCGAAGCCGAGGTCGTAGAGGTACAGGACGACGGTGGTCCACTGGTTGTCGGCACCGCCGTGGCCGCCACCGGTCCCGCCGCCGTCGAACATGCGGGCCTCGTCGAAGATCTGCAGACCGCCGATCGTCATCGTCAGGATGACGAAGATCATCGTCGGGCGGATGCTCGGGATGGTCACCGAGAAGAACTGGCGGACGCGGCTCGCGCCGTCGACCGTCGCGGCCTCGTACAGCTCGCGCGGGACGGCCTGCATCGCGGCGAGCAGGATCAGGGAGTTGTAGCCGGTCCAGCGGAACACGACCATCGCGCCGATGGCCATGTGCGAGAGCAGGCGGTCCTGGAAGAACGGCGAGCTGACGTGCGTCCAGATGCCCATCTCCTGCAGGTTCGGCACCAGCAGGCCGAACTGGCCGAAGACCTGGCCGAAGATCATCGACGTGGCCACGGGCATCACGACGAAGGGGACGAGGACGCTCATGCGCCAGAAGGTCTTGGCGTGCAGGTTCTGGTCGAGGATCGCGGCGATGACGAGCGCGAGGACGAGCTGGGGGATGCCGCCCCACAGGAAGATCGAGAACGTGTTCTCGAGGGAGCGCCAGAACAGGGGCTGCTGCAGAACCCACGTGAAGTTGTCGAGCCCCACGAAGTCGCCCATGCCCGCACGGCGGTGCCAGTCGTGCAGCGCGACGACGATGTTGTAGAACAGGGGGAATGCCCCGAAGATCGCAAACAGGATGAAGAACGGCGAGATGTACAGGTAGGGCGAGAGCTTGATGTCCCACCGTGACAGCCGCTGTCCCCATCCCACGCGGCGCACACTGCGTTGTGCCGCTGAGGTGGTAGCCATGTCTGGCGCCTTCCGTGACGAGGGTTCGTGAGCCGCGACGGTCAGGTCTGTGGCCGGTGAAGGGTCACCGGCCACAGACCTGAGGTCGACCGCCGGGGTGGATCAGCTGGCGGTGTCGAAGCCGAGGGCCTCGAAGTTCTTCACGACGGAGTCCCAGGCACCCTGCGCGGTGGCGCCGCCGGACTCGACCAGGCGGATGCCGTCGGTGACGACCGTCTGGATGCCCGCGAAGTTCTCGCCGCGGAAGCCGCCGGCGGCAGCGTCACCCGCGGCCGCGGCGAGCTCGCCGTAGATCTGGCCGACGCGCTGGCCGCCGAAGAACTCGTTCTCGGTCTCGGAGATGTCGGCGCTGGACATGGCCTCGAGCTGCGACGGGAACTGGCCGGTGGTGTGGAACCACGAGACGGCGGCGTCCGACGAGGTCAGGTAGTCGGCGAGCTTGACGGCCCACTCGGTGTTCTCACCGGTGGCGGGAACCGAGAAGAACGAACCGCCCCAGTTGCCGCCACCCTCGGGGAAGGTGGAGGCGATCCGCCAGCCGTCGATGCCGTCGGCGTTCTCCTGGATGATGCCGGCCATCCACGCCGGGGTGACGACCGTGGCCCACTGCTTGTTCTGGAAGCCGGCGCCCCAGTCGTTGTGACCGATCGCGATACCGGCCGAGATCCCGTCCTCGGCGGCGTCGGCGAACATCATGAAGAGGTCCTTGACCTCCGTGTTGTCGGCCATGTTGTACGGCTTGCCCGACTCGGGGTCCTCGAACGCGGCCGGGAGCAGGTTGATCGCGGCCTGGAAGGCGTTGGTCAGCGAGTCGATGAAGTAGTTGTCGTTCGCCGCGACGTACTCGCGGCCCGCGTCGAGGAACGACTGCCAGGTCGCGGCGTCGCCGCCGATGAACTCACCGAACGTCTCGGGGTCGGTGGCGCCGACGCCCGCGGTCATGGCCTGGTTGAAGGCGATGGCGAGCGGGCCGATGTCGGTGCCGTAGCCGGTGATCTTGCCGTCGACCGAGCCCTGGGTGACCTTCCAGTCGACCCAGCGGCCGGGGATCTCGGGCAGCTCGACCCAGTCCTCGGGGATGGACATCATCTCGGTCCACCAGTCGAGCTCGATCAGGTGGACGTCGGACAGCCCGGCGCCGTCGGCGGCGAGGCCGTTGCGCAGGACGGTCTGGGCGGACGCGCCGTCGGGGAACGAGTTGACGACGACCTTGATCCCGTACTCCTCCTCGAACGAGTCGAGCAGGTCCTGCGGGAAGTCCATCCAGGCGGCGACGGTGAGCTCCGCCGGCTTGTTGTCCTCGGTGGCCTCCCGGGCCTCGGTGCCGCCGTCGGTGCTCCCACCGCCACAGGCGGTGAGGGTGAGCGCCACCGTGGACGCGAACGCCGCCGCGGTCGCGGCCTTCTTGCTGATCCTCATGGTGTGAGGTCCTTTCTTCACTTCTTTGTGCTGCAGTGGTTTCTGGTCAGGCGATGGCCGGCGCGACCGACATGACGGCCCACGGGGCCAGGTCGACGTCGATCGTCAGGACGCCGTCCGCGTCGACTGTGACGGTCCTGCGGTCGAGGTCGTCGGCGACCTTCTTGAGGTCGGCGACGTCCTGGCGCGAGAGGTTGAGCGGCTCGCCCATCTGGTGCCACGCCTCGGCGGCGTTGCCGTGCTCCTGGTCGAGGATCACGACGTCGTAGGTCGCACCCGGCTCGAGTCCCGCCACGGTGTGCGAGATCCGGCGGGCGGGACCCTCGCCGGCGTGCCGGCGAGCCTCGGCGAAGCTCGTGGCGCCGCCGACGGACTTGTTCCCCATGGAGTCGGGGTAGTTGAAGAACAGGGCCGCGACACCGTCCTCGCGGTGGGTGATGACCCCGTGCTCGGTCTGGAGCGCGATGCGCTCGCCGAGGCGGTTGAGCATCGCCATCGCGTGGAACGTCGGCTTGTGGATGCCCTGCTCGTTGACGAACCCGAAGCCGCCGTGGAACGGGCCGATGCCGCCGCCGCCCTCCTCGAAGACGTCGGTGAACGTCCAGTAGGAGATCGAGTCGGCGAGGTCCTGGCACTGCAGGAACGCGCGGGCGATGTACGTCGCGGCGAACACCGTGTCGTGCATGTTGTCGCGGCTGGACGGAGAGGTCGACCACTCGGTGATGTGCACCTCGGCGTCCGGGTACGGCGACTCGGCGAGAAGCTTGCGGATCTGCTGGAGGTCGTCGTACGTCGCGTCGCGGTTACGGCTGATCGAGCGCCCGACGCCCTGCGTGTCGAACGCGTAGTCCGTCGGGTACAGGTGCGTCGACAGGAAGTCGATCGGCAGGTTGCGCTCGGCGCAGTACTCGATGAGCTCGTTGATCCAGACGGGCTTCCACGGCAGGGCGTCGGGGTCCGGCGCCTCGGCGGTGGCCGCCTCGACCGACTTGTCGTGGTACTCGCCGTCGTAGCGGGCGTCCGGCACGAACACGGACGACGACGGGCCGCCCACCTTGAGCTGCGGGTCGATCGCCTTGATCGCGGTGACCGTGGCCTCGTAGAGCTGGAAGTACTCGGTCTTGGTGCCGGTCCAGAAGTGCGGCACGAGGTTCGGCTCGTTCCACACCTCGAACGGCCAGGTGCGCACCTCGTCGATGCCGTAGCGCTCGATCCAGTGGTTGACCGTCGTGGTGACGAGCTCGACCCAGGCGCCCATGTCCTTGGGCGGGCTGCAGTGGGCCTTCCACCAGAAGAGCGTCTCGGTCTGCGTGGCGAGCTCGCGGGGCATGAAGCCCAGCTCGACGAACGGCTTGGCCCCGGCGTCGAGGATGGCGTCGAAGACCTTGTCGACGTAGGCGTAGGTGTAGACGACCTTGTCGAGCGGGGTGGGCGGGCCGAAGCCGCCGCCGTTGGAGGCGCGGTAGACGAACATGTCGTCGTGGAAGACGCCGTGGAACCGCACGTACCGGGCGCCGAGGACCTCGACGGCCTCGCGGAAGTGCTCCTGCCAGTCGGCGCGGAGCGCCTCGTTGGCACGGCCGGCACCCACGCACTCGTTCCAGACGTGCCGCAGCGGAACGTCGGCCGCAGGACGACCGTCGATCAGTATGGTCGTCGCGTCATGACGCATGAGGAGCTCCTTTGGTCTGAATGGTGGTCACGGAACAGTCACTGCCTCGAAACTGTTTCGCAACGGTTGATCGCCCGGTCAGGCTAAGTGATGAGATGGTGAAGCGCAAAAGACCAGGTCAGTGGCCCGTGGCCGCATCGTGGCGGCACGGTAGGATGCGAAAGAGTTTCGAGACAGGAGAGTGTGCGTGGTAGATCAGCAGACCGCCCGTCGAGCCACCCTGGCGGACGTGGCGAGCGCTGCGGGGGTGTCGAAAGCGACCGTCTCCAAGGCGCTCAACGGGCGGGACGACGTCTCGAGCGAGACGCGAGAGCGCGTGCTCGCGGCCGTCACCGCGCTCAGCTACAAGCCGACGACGTCGCGCGCCCCGGCGACCGAACGCCGCGCTCTCGCCGTCGTCTTCGACATCCCCGCGTCGCCGTACATCCTCAACGTGCTCCAGGGCGTGCTCGCGGCGGCGACGGCGGGTCGGCTCGACCTGCTCACGCGGCTCGCACCCGACCTGCCCTCCCGCACCCAGCGGACCGTGGCCCGCGAGTGGGTCGCCGAGCAGCGGGCGTGCGGCGCCATCGGCGTCGTGGGGCTGACGCTGTCGTCACCCGACGCGCTCATCGACGCGACCGCCGACGCGGGCCTGCCGTTCGTCATGATCGACCCCGTGGACGCCACCGAGCGGCACATGGTCAGCGTGGGGTCGTCCAACTGGGCGGGGGCACGTGCCGCCGCCGACCACCTCATCGCACTCGGGCACCGACGGATCGGCTGGATCGGCGGCCCGGAGGCCTCCGCCGCCGCCCGCGACCGCTTCTACGGGTTCAGCGCCGCGCTCGACGCGGCCGGACTCTCGCTCGACCCGGCGCTCGTGCGTGCGGGCGAGTTCAGCGTCGCCAACGGTGCGCTGTGCGCACGTGAGCTCCTGTCCCGCGCGGACGCGCCGACGGCGATCATGGCCGCGGACGACGAGCTCGCGGTCGGTGTGCTCGCCACGGCGCACGAGATGGGAATCCGCGTGCCGGACGAGCTGAGCGTCACCGGGTTCGACGACACGCCCCAGGCCGCCTGGACCACGCCGCAGCTGACCACCGTCCACCAGCACCTCGACGGCATGGGGCGCATGGCCGTGCAGACCGTGATCGCGATGGCGGCCGGAAACCGGCCGGCGTCGCGTCACGTCGAGCTCGCGACCTCCCTGACGATCCGTAGCAGCACGAGCGCCGCGCTTCACGGCAACGACTGAGGGCCTGACCCCGCGGTGTCGCGGGGCCAGGCCCTCAGCCTGGGTGCTGCCCTTCCAGCTCGTACCGGGTAGGCGTCAGACCTCAGCCTCTTCGGGCTCCGGCTGCACGTACCCCCGGGCGACGAAGAACCGCTCGAGCAGGTAGCACCACCAGAGGAGGATCAGGCCGGGCGCCACGAACACCGCGGGCATGAAGTTCCAGATGGCGACGCCCCCGAGGACCACGGCGATCCCGAGCAGG
>CBINDH010000161.1:0-6529 GCA_966249365.1 uncultured Xylanimonas sp.
ACGCTGCTGGCCTCCCCGCGACGCACGCTTGCGAGCACCGACGCGCACCGCGCCGAGCTGGCCAACCTTGGGCGCGTCGCCGAGGCGCTGGCGGAGCGCGCCGCCGCCTGACCGCACCCGCCCGCCGGCAACTACCCTTCCCGGATGGTCTCGATCATGCTGACCGCGATGCCGTTCGCCGGCCACGCGCGGCCCGTCCGGGCGGTCGCCGCGGAGCTCGTACGGCGCGGCCACGACGTGCGCGTGTACACCGGCCGCTCCTGCACGGCCATGTTCGACGAGGTCGGCGCACGCACGATCCCCTGGGACCGCGCCCCCGACTTCGACGAGCGCGACTTCGAGGCGACGTTCCCCGGCATGAAGGGCAAGCGGGGCTTCGGTCAGGTGCTCACCAACCTGCGCGAGCTGTTCCTGGGCACGGCACCCGGCCAGACCGCGGACCTGCTCGCCGCGCACGAGGCCGAGCCGTGGGACCTCCTGGCGGGCGACTGCATGGCGATGGGGACGCGGTTCGCGGCGGAGCACCTGGGCTCGCGATGGGCCACGATCTCGCCCATCGCGGTGTGGCTCCCCGGCAAGGGCGTGCCGCCGACGGGCCTGGGCCTGACGCCCGCCGAGGGACCGCTCGGCCGGGTCCGTGACGCCGTGCTGCGCGGCGCGTCGAGCGCGGGCGTCGCGGCGCTGACGCGCATGTACCAGCGCACCCGTCGCGAGGTCGGCCTGGCGCCCGACGACGAGACGTTCGCGACGATGTGGTACTCCCCGCAGCTCGTCGTGGCCGCCGGTTCGCCCGGCCTCGACTACCCGCGCGACGACCTGCCCGCGCACATCCGGTTCGTCGGCGACCTGACCGACGACGGCACCGCCCCGGCGGCGGGCCCGCTCCCACCCTGGTGGGACGACGTCCTGGACGCCCGGGTACCCGTGGTCCACGTGACCCAGGGGACGGCGAACGTCGACCCGCGCGACCTCATCCTTCCCGCGCTCGAAGGGCTCGCCGGCGAGGACGTGCTCGTCGTCGTCGGCATGGGGCACCGCACGGACCCGCTGCCCGGGCCGCTGCCCGCGAACGCCCGGGTCGCCGAGATGGTGCCGTACCCGGACCTGTTGCCGCGGACCTCCGTCGTGGTGACGAACGGCGGGTACGGCGGGGTGCTGCAGGCGCTCCGGCACGACCTCCCGCTGGTGGTCGCGGGCGGCGACCTCGACAAGCCCGAGATCGCGGCGCACATCGGCTGGCTCGGCGCGGGCGTCAACCTCCGGACGGGGTCACCGGCCCCGCGCGCGGTGCGCGACGCCGTCCGCCGGACGCTGACCGACCCGCGCTACTCCACGACGGCGGCGCGCCTGGGGGCGGAGTTGCGCGGCCTGGGCGGCACCCGCGCCGCCGCCGACCTGCTGGAACACCACGCGAGCCCTGTCGCTGGTTGAGCCGCTCGTCGAGACCGCCCTCACGCGGCCGGACGCAGCCCCAGCCGCCGCCCCAGGAACTCCCACGCCAGCGCCGCCATGTGCGCCGCCTGCGCGTTCGTGGCCGCCCCGCCGTGGCCGCCCTCGATGTTCTCGTAGTAGGTGACGTCCGCGCCGATGGCTTCCAGCAGCGCCGCCGTCGTGCGCGCGTGGCCCGGGTGGACGCGGTCGTCGCGCGTGGAGGTCAGCAGCAGCACGGGCGGGTACTCGGTGCCCTCGGCGATCCGGTGGTACGGCGAGTAGTCGCGGAGGAACGTCCAGTCGTCCGCGTCGGGGTCGCCGTACTCGGCCATCCAGGACGCCCCCGCGAGCAGGTGCGAGTACCTCTTCATGTCGAGCAGCGGCACCTGGATGACGAGCGCCCCGAACAGCTCGGGGTAGCGCACCAGCATGTTGCCCACGAGCAGCCCGCCGTTCGACCCGCCCTGCGCGCCGAGCTGCGCCGGGGTGGTGAACCCGCGCTGCACGAGGTCGCGCGCGACGGCCGCGAAGTCCTCGTACGCCCGGTGCCGGTGCTCGCGGAGCGCGGCCTGGTGCCAGGTCGGCCCGTACTCGCCGCCGCCCCGGATGTTCGCGACGGCGTAGACGCCGCCGCGCTCGAGCCACGCGCGCCCGACCCCGCCGGAGTAGGACGGCGTCAGCGAGATCTCGAAGCCGCCGTACCCGTACAGGAGCGCGGGTGCGGGCGTCGGGGCGGCGTGCCGCGGCCGGCGCAGCACGTCCCGCGGCCCGACGACGAAGTACGGCACGCGCGTCCCGTCGTCGGACGTGGCGAAGTGCTGGTCGGCGACGAGCCCGTGCGCGTCGAAGAACGACGGCGCCGCCTTGAGCGGGTCGAGCCCGGCCTCCGGCTCGCCGATCGTGGCGAGCGCGAGCGTGGACGGCGTGAGGTAGCCGGTGGTGACGACCCAGACGTCGTCCGACTCCAGCGGGTCGACGGCGCGCACCCCGACGGTCGCGACAACGTCCGTCTCGGGGAACGCCGAGCGCACCCAGGGGCCGTCGCCGTCGTCGGGCGGGGTCAGCACGTGCAGGCGGTTGACGACGTCGTCGAGCACGTTGACGACCAGGTGGTGGCGGGTCCAGGTCGCGCCCGCGAGCGACGTCGTCGGCGTCGGCTCGAACAGCACGGTCAGGTCGCGGGACCCGGCGAGGAAGTCGTCGAGGCGTGCCGCGAGGAGCGCGCCTGCCGGGTAGTCGTGCCCGTCGACGTGCCATGCGTCGCGCAGCTCGACGAGCAGCCACTCGCGGTGCAGGCCCACCTCGGCGGACTCGGGCACCTCGATGCGGCGCAGGGTCTGCTCGGGGGTCCCGACGCCGGAGACGAGGAACACCTCGGAGCGGTAGAACGCGATCGACCGGCTCACCAGGTCGCGCTCGAACCCGGGCGTACGTGAGCGGCGACCCGAGATGTACAGATCGTCCTCGCGTCCCTCGTAGACGACCGGGGCGTCGTCGAGCGCGGTGCCTCGCCGCCACAGCCGCACGGTGCGCGGGTAGCCCGACGTCGTCGTCGTGCCCGGGCCCAGGTCGGTGAAGACGTACACGGTGTCCTCGTCGGCCCACGCGAGTCCGCCCTTGGCCTCGGCGCGCTCGAAGCCCTCGGGGGCAGGCACGAACGTCTTGTCGACGACGTCGAACTCGCGGGTGACGTCCGCGTCGGATCCCGCGACCGACAGGTCGATCAGCGCGCGGCGCCAGGGCTCGCCGGCCTCGAGCTGCTCGGGTGTCGGGCGCAGGAGCGACGCCCCGTGCCACACCCAGGAGGTCTCCTCGGCGTCGGCGAGCGCGTCGAGGTCGAGCACCTCCTCCCAGGCCGGGGACTCGGTGCGGTAGCTCTCGAGCGTCGTGCGGCGCCACAGCCCGCGCGGGTGCGCGGCGTCGCGCCAGAAGTTGTACAGGTGCGGGCCGATCCGGGACACGTCGGGGATCCGGTCCTCGGAGTCGAGCACCTCGAGGACGGCGGCCTCGGTGGCCTCGAAGCCCGGGCCGGAGCCGATGAGGCGGTGCGCGCGCTCGTTGCGCTCGCGGACCCACGCGAGCGCCGCGGGGCCCTCGACGTCCTCGAGCCACGCGTAGGGGTCGTCGCGGTCCGGGTCGAGCGGCGTGCGGGGGACGGGGTCGAGATGGGCCTGGGGGCTCATGCCAAGAACCCTAGGTGATCTGAAATCGCAGGCCAGCGGAACGGATGACACACAAGAACATGACGAACGGCCGGTATAGTGTCTGGCGACTTTGACGGCGAGGAGGGGACGTCCACGTGGCGATGCAGGCACGGGCGATCGCGACCAGGAAGGGCATCGTCGCGGCCGCCGCGACGGTGTTCGTACGGCACGGCTACGCGGGCGCGTCCATCTCCGAGATCGCCGACGAGGCCGGCATCACCAAGGGGGCCGTGTACTTCCACTTCCGGTCCAAGGAGCTCCTGGCCCGGGCCGTCATCGAGGCGCAGGACGAGCTCTCGGCACAGGTCCAGGAGCGCAGCGGCGTCGGCTCCCCGACCGCCGTCGCCCTGCTCGTCAGCATGGTCCACGAGCTCGGCGAGCTCATGCGTCACGACGTCGTCGCGCGCGCGTCGATGCGGCTCGCGGTCGAGGTGCCGATCGGTGAGCTGGAGGACGTGGGCGGCACCTACGAGGCCTGGACCATCCCGACGGAGAAGGTGATCGGCCAGGCCGTCACGGAGGGTGACCTGCGAGCCGACCTCGACTCGGCGATGCTGGCCAAGTTCCTCGTGGCGGCGTTCACGGGCATGCAGACCGTCTCGGTCGCCACCAGCCAGCTCGACGACCTCATGCCGCGCCTTCGCGACATGTGGACCTTGCTCCTGCCGGGGATCATCGCGCCCGGCAAGGAGCACCTCATTCCCGGCTTGCTGCAGCGAGCGTAGGAACGGCGCGCTGGGCGGCGGAGCGCGGTGCCGGCCAGTCGTCGGCGGCGAGGTCGCCGGTCGTCTGGACGGTCGCGGCGACGACGCCGGCCTGCGCGAAGGTCGTCTCCACGCTGCCGTCCGCCGTCTTGACGGCGTGCACCGTGACGTCGCCGCTGAGCTCGACGAAGGCCGCGCACCGGACGAACAGGCCTCGGGGCGAGCAGGTCGCGTCGAGGGTGTTGTGCGCGGCGAGCGCCGTCCGCGCGAGGTGCATGGCCGGCACGTGGTCGTTGCCGTGGTCGAACGTGATGGGGTCGGCGGCGGACCAGCCGAGCCGCGCGGTGAGCTCGTCGTCCGTCGTGGTGAGGCCGAGCAGCCAGGACGGGTCGTCGTGCGTGCTGACCTGCTCCCACGGGGTCGCCCCGGCCCGCAGCCGCTCGTAGACCCGGGAGTCGACGACCTTGAGGGAGCCGGTGCCGCGCGCGATGCGGACGCCGTCGCACAGCAGGGACGCCCGGAAGACGTGGCGGGCGACCCGGTCGCGCTGTCGGCGCACCTCCTCGCTGACGATCTCGAACGTCACGTCGACGGGCCCGGTGCCGAGGAACGCGGGGTCGACGAGCCACGCGAGCCCCATGTGCGAGGCGATGAACCGGTGCCCGAAGGGCACGTCGCCCGCGATGTGCGCGTGGGCGATCCCGGCCTGGCGCAGGGCCTCGACCGCGATCACCAGGGCGTCGGCGTGGGCGAAGACGCGCCCCGAGCCCTCGGCGAGGGGGAGGTGCGCGTCGACCTGCCAGACGTCCCCGGCCGCGAGGGCCTCGGAGGCGGCGATGCCGCGTGCGGCGGTGACGAGCACGCCGCGCGGGTCGGACTTGTGGACATGGCGGGCGTCGATCCGGACGTCGTGGGTGGCGGAGCCGTTCATGGCCGTCCCCCTCAGGCTCGTAGGCGCCGGATCTCACCGCCGCCGCTTGCTCGGACAGTAGGCTGACCTCGGCACCGAAACAAGTTGTACGACCGGTTTGTTGCCGCAGGAGCACGCGGTTTCCACGCACGTATCACGACTGGTTCAAACAGAACCGGCCGTCCGGTATGATTTTCTGCACCGTACGCGCGCTGAGGGAGGTGGCTCATGGGTTTGGCAGTCAGGACCACGGCGCCGTCGCGACGCTCGACGCGCTGCGCGCCACCCGTGCGGGCGAACGTCTCGACACGAGGCACGCGCATCCCGACCGCGTCGTCGCCGCCGCGTTCGAGGCCGTCCGCGTGCGGCACCGGGCCCCGCGCGACACGGGCGCCGCCTCGAGGAGGGTCGCGGACCGGGCGATGTTCGGCACCGACCTGTACCTCGGCGCGCGCGACGGCGCCGCCTGGTGGGTCGACCCGCAGGACATGGTGCTGCGCGCCGCGGACCCGGTCCCGCCGGACTTCGAGGAGGCCACGGTCGTCGCGCGGCCGGACCGCTATCCGACGGGCTTCGGCGCGCTCCGGCCGTCGCTCGCCCTGCTCGAGGCGGGTCACGTCGCGGCGACGCTCGCGCTGACCGCCTGGCGCGCCGGGCTCGCCCCGCGCGTCGAGCTCGGCGCCGGGCCCGCGTCGGTCGTCCGCGTCCTGCTCGACGACGGTGCGGCGCCCGTGGGCGACGACGTCGTCGGCACGCTCGAGGCCTGCACCGCGCCGGCGTCGGACACGCTGGAGACGTGGCTCGACCGGCGGTCCGGCGGCTGGTGGGACACGGACATCGCCGCGGACGACCCGGCCGACCGGGGCCGCCACGACGCGGTGGTCAGGGCCGTCCTCGCGGCGCGAGCCGCGCTGTCCGACGTCCTGCCCGACGACGACGCCCTGCGGGTCTACGAGCACCACCTCGCCGACGACGTGCCCGCCGTCGGGGCGCTGCGCCGCATCGACGACGGCGACGCGCCGTCCGCGGACCCCGGCCGCACCTCGACGGGGCTGACGCTGACGGCCCGGGTCGACGCCTGGCTCGAGGCCTACGGCGACGGCGCCACGACGATGCTCAACACGGCGCTCGGCTGGATCACGCAGTGGGGGGCGCTGGCAGCGACCGCGCAGCGCGTCACGGCCCGCCCGGCGCGGGCCCACGTCGACGCCGACCAGGGCGCCCTGCCGGGCCTTCCTGACGACCAGGTCCCGGTGCACCGGCTCTGGTTGCGCTCGTGG
>CBINDH010000162.1:0-6522 GCA_966249365.1 uncultured Xylanimonas sp.
CCGCCCGCCCGGACCCGTCCGACCTGACGCGCGGGCCGGACCCGTCCGACCTGACGCGCCGGTCCTGACCTGTCCGGCCTGACCCGCGCCGACCGGACCGGTCCGACCTGACACGCCCCGACTGGACCCGTCCGGCCTGACCCGCCCCGACCGGACCCGTCCGACCTGACCCGTCGGTAGCGTCCCCGAACCACGCCCGGTCCACCTGCCGGCCGCGCGCCCGGCCGCGCACTCGCCCGTTGCGCCGTCCCAACGCGTGCGGCCGCCGATCGGAACGTGCATCGGAGATCGGAACGCGCATCGAGACGCACGTTGCGATCTCGAATGCACGTTCCGATTAGTGTTCGGGCCCGCACGCCGCCAGACCGCGCGCCCGCCGTGCGCCCGTGCGCCGCGCGTCGCCGCCGCGCGCATCGCGCCAGAGAAGTTGACTCGTTCAAGATAAGCCGCGACGATGAGCGCATGCTCACCCAGGACGACGTCGCCGCCATGCTGCGCCAGGCGTCGCTGCGGGTGACCAAGCCCCGCCTCGCCGTCGTCTCCGCCGTCGACCGCCTGCCGCACGCCGACACCGAGTCCGTCATCGCAGCCGTCCGCGAGGAGCTGCCGGACGTCTCGCACCAGGCCGTCTACGACTCGCTGCACACGCTCACCGAGCTGGGGATCCTGCGCACCATCAAGCCGGCCGGGTCCGTGGCCCGCTACGAGACGCGTGTCGGCGACAACCACCACCACCTGGTCTGCCGGTCGTGCGGCGCCGTCGAGGACGTCGACTGCGCGGTGGGCCAGACCGTGTGCCTGACGCCGTCGGACACGCACGGCTTCCGCGTCGACGAGGCGGAGGTCGTGTACTGGGGGCTCTGCCCGCGGTGCGCCGACGACGCCGAGCGCCCCTGAACCGCCCGTCGGAACAACGAGCTGGCCTGAGGCGAACCCTCACGGCTGTCGCTCCAAGCAACCATTTCTGGAAGGAAGCGCTTTGACCGAGAACTCCGAGGCCTGCCCCGTCATGCACGGCGAGGCCGCACCGGCTCGCGCCCCGCACCCCACCCAGGGCGGCGGCAACCGGGCCTGGTGGCCGGACCAGCTCAACCTCAAGATGCTGGCGAAGAACCCCGCCGTCGGGAACCCGCTGGGCGAGGACTTCGACTACGCCGCCGCGTTCGAGGCGCTCGACCTCCAGACGGTCAAGAAGGACATCGCGGCCGTCCTGCACGACTCGCAGCCCTGGTGGCCGGCCGACTTCGGCCACTACGGCCCGTTCATCATCCGCATGGCGTGGCACTCGGCGGGCACCTACCGCAGCTTCGACGGGCGCGGCGGCGGCGGCGAGGGCCAGCAGCGCTTCGCCCCGCTCAACTCGTGGCCGGACAACGTGAGCCTCGACAAGGCCCGCCGCCTGCTGTGGCCGGTCAAGAAGAAGTACGGCCAGTCGCTGTCGTGGGCCGACCTGATGATCCTCGCCGGCAACGTCGCGCTCGAGGACATGGGCTTCCCGGTGCTCGGCTTCGGCGGCGGCCGCGCCGACGTGTGGGAGGCCGACCAGGACGTGTACTGGGGCCCCGAGACCGCGTGGCTCGCCGACCAGCGCTACACCGGTGAGCGCGACCTGGAGAAGCCGCTCGCGGCCGTCCAGATGGGCCTCATCTACGTCAACCCCGAGGGCCCGAACGGTGAGCCCGACCCCCTCAAGAGCGCGGTCGACGTCAAGGAGACGTTCCGCCGCATGGGCATGGACCTCGAGGAGACCGTCGCGCTCATCGCGGGCGGCCACACCTTCGGCAAGACCCACGGCGCCGCCCCGGACAGCCACGTCGGCCCGGACCCCGAGTCCGCCGACCTCGCCGAGCAGGGCCTGGGCTGGAAGAACAGCCACGGCAGCGGCGTCGGCGACGACACCATCACCTCGGGCCTCGAGGTCACCTGGACGTACCACCCGACCCGTTGGGACAACGAGTTCTTCCACATCCTGTTCGGCTACGAGTGGGAGCTCATGGAGTCCCCGGCGGGCGCCAAGCAGTGGCGTCCGGTCGACGGCGGCGGCAGCGACATGGTGCCGCTCGCGCACAGCGACGGCCGCCGCGAGCCGCGCATGCTCACCTCGGACCTCGCGCTGCGCTTCGACCCCGAGCTCGAGCCGATCGCGCGCAGGTTCAAGGACGACCAGAAGGCGTTCACCGAGGCGTTCGCCCGCGCCTGGTTCAAGCTCACGCACCGCGACATGGGCCCGAAGGCCCGCTACCGCGGCGCCGAGGTGCCGGCCGAGGACTTCCTCTGGCAGGACCCGCTGCCGGCCCGCACCCACGCGGACCTCACGCCCGCGCAGATCGGCGCGCTCAAGGAGACCGTTAAGGCGTCCGGCCTGACCGTCTCGCAGCTCGTCGGCACCGCCTGGGCGGCGGCGTCGTCGTACCGCGGCTCCGACAAGCGTGGCGGCGCCAACGGCGCCCGCCTGCGTCTCGAGCCGCAGCGCTCCTGGGAGGTCAACAACCCGGCGCAGCTCGCCGAGGTGCTCCCCGTCCTCGAGCAGATCGCCGCCGACGCCGGTGCGTCGGTCGCCGACGTGATCGTCCTCGCGGGCGGCGTGGGCGTCGAGCTGGCCGCCGCCAAGGCGGGCATTGAGGTCGAGGTGCCCTTCACGCAGGGCCGTGTCGACGCGAGCCAGGAGCAGACCGACGTCGAGCAGTTCGCCTGGCTCGAGCCGTACGCCGACGGGTTCCGCAACTACCACGGCCGCTCGCCGCTGCCCGCGGAGTACTCGCTGATCGACCGCGCGAACCTGCTCGGCCTGTCCGCCCCGGAGATGACGGTGCTGATCGGCGGCCTGCGCGTGCTCGGCACCAACTACGACGGCTCGTCGTACGGCGTCTTCACCGACACCCCGGGCGTGCTCGACAACGCCTGGTTCGTCAACCTGCTCGACATGGGCACGGCGTGGACGGCGCTCGACCCGGGCAAGCACGCCTACCAGGGCACCGACCGTGCCACGGGCGCGCCGCGCTGGGTCGGCACGCGCGCCGACCTGGTGTTCGGCTCCAACTCCGAGCTGCGCGCCCTCGCCGAGGTGTACGCGTCCGACGACGCGCGCGAGAAGTTCGTGCGCGACTTCGTCGCCGCGTGGACCAAGGTGATGAACGCCGACCGGTTCGACCTGGTCTGAGCACCCCGACGCGTCCCGCGCCGTCGCCCCCGGTGGGCCGACGGCGCGGGACGTCGTCGACAATGGCGACGGTGAGCACCCTTCGCCCCCTCGACCTCGACACGTGGCCCCGACGCGAGGCGTTCGAGCACTACTTCCGCCGCAACCGCTGCACGTTCGCGGCCACGACCGACGTCGACGTCACCGCGCTGGTGCGCGCCCTGCGGGGCTCGGGACGCAAGACGTACGTCGCGCAGGTGTGGGCGATCGCCACGGTCGTCAACAGGCACGCGGCGCTGCGCATGTCGGTCGACGACGACGGCGCCCCCGGCGTCTGGGACCGCCTCGACCCGATGTTCACCGTGCTCAACCCCGCCCGCGAGACCTTCAGCGTGGTGCGGGCCCGGTACGACGCCGACTTCGGCGCGTTCCACGAGGTCGCGGCCGCCCTGCTCGCGGAGCACCGGCACGCCACGACCATGTTTCCCCAGGGCGCCCCGCCCGACCACACGTTCGACGTCTCGTCGCTGCCGTGGACGTCGTTCACGGGCTTCACGCTGCACATCGAGCACGGCTGGGAGCACCTGCGCCCCATCTGGACGATCGGCCGCTTCCGCGAGGCGGACGGCCGCACCCTCATGCCGCTCGCGCTGCAGATCCACCACGCCGCCGCCGACGGCCTGCACGCCGCCAGGGCGCTCGCGGACCTGGAGGCGTTGTGCGCGGAACCGGACTGGCTGGCCTGAGGTAGCAGCGCGGGCGGGGCGTCAGCCGCGGTCGGCCTGCAGGCGGTCCTTGACGGTCTGGAACACCTTGCCGACGTTGACCGTCCAGCCCACGCCGAACACGCGCGGGCCGACGAACGTGTCCGCCTCGGGGTTCCACAGACGCTCCTTGGCGCGCTGGATCGTCGGCATCCGGAAGTCGTACGGCACCACGGAGGCGACCTTGCCGTTCCAGGTGCGCTCGGCCTGCGGTGTGCGCAGCTCCTTGACCACCGCGGCCACCGCCAGGGCGATGCTCGCCAGCGTGATGAGCTTCTGCAGTCCGTTCTTCTTCTTCGCGGTGCGGGCCATCTCACCCTCCGGGGCGCTCGACGTCGTCAACCCCCATCCTGCCGACCCTGTCCAGCGCGTGCGCGACGGGCGGGGCCCTCAGCTCGCGGCGGCGCCGACCGCGAGGACCAGCAGCGTGCCGACCGCCGCGACGACGACCGCGACGGGCAGCCGGACGGCCAGCGACCACCGCCTCACGAGCACGAGCGCGGCGCCCGTGACCGCCGCCCCGAGCACGGCGCCGAACAGCACGCCCAGCCAGCCGCCGGCGATCCACCCGACCCAGGCCAGCGTCACCACGCCGGCGAGCACGCAGAGCGCCGTGGCCGGCAGGGGTTCCTTGGTGAGCAGCGCGGTCGCCCCGGCCGCGCTGACCGTGACGACGACCGGCAGCATCGCCCAGATCATGAGCGAGTAGATGACGAGGAACCCGACCTGGGGCCGCTCGCCGGGGTCGGCTGCCACCACCTCGGCGACGGCCTGCGCCGTGATGACCAGCACGATCGCGAACGCGGGCCACAGCGCGCGGCGGACGGCCGTCCCGAGTGCGTCGGCTCGTTCCTGGGTCGAGGTGATCGCGCCCTGCACGCCCGGCGCGGGGCGCGACGGCGGCGTCGTCGGGGTGTCGGCGTCGGACATAGCTCGAGGCTACGCGGAGCCGGGCCGCGCGGGCCGGTCGATCACGCGCGACATCACCACGGACGTCCGCGTGCGCTCGACCCGCCCGCTGGAGCGGATGTGCTCGACGGCCGCCTCGATGCCGGCCATCGACGCCGCCATGACGTGGACGATCGCGTCGGCGTCCCCGGTCACCGTGGCGACCTCGACCACCTCGGGGATCTGGCCGAGGTCCCGGGCGAGCACGTCGGGCGCGACGTTGCCGCGGCAGAAGATCTCGACGTACGCCTCGATCTCCCAGCCGAGCACGTGCGGGTCGACGACGGCGGTGAACCCGGAGATCTCGCCGCGCGCCCGCATGAGGTCGACACGCCGCTTGACCGCGGGCGCGGACAGCCCGACGGCGGTGCCGATCTCCTGGAACGTGGCCCGCCCGTCCTTGAGCAGGTACCCGACGATCTGGCGGTTCAGCTCGTCCATCTGGTCAGCGTACGACCGAATCGTTGCGTGGCACCCCGTGTCGTGCAATGAACCATCAACGAACACGCAATGAAGTCGGGTCTGTTGCACAACGGGTCGCTCCGTAGCGTGAAGGCATGACGCTCGAGCTCGCCCTTCCCCGTGCGGAGCAGGCCCGCGCGGCCCGGCGCCGGGCGGCGACACCGCACACGTTCCTCATGTGCCCGCCCACCTACTTCGACGTCGTCTACGAGATCAACCCGTGGATGGACCTCGGCGTCCCGGTCGACACGTCGCGCGCCGTCGCGCAGTGGGAGGCGCTGCGCGAGACGTACGAGCGCCACGGCCACACCGTGCACGTCATCGACCCCGAGCCCGGGCTGCCCGACATGGTCTACGCCGCCAACGGCGGGCTCGTCGTCGGCGGTCGTGCGCTCGCCCCGCGGTTCACGTACCCCGAGCGGCAGGCCGAGGGCCCCGCGTACGAGCGGTGGTTCGCCTCCGCCGCCCGCGCCGGGATCCTCGGGCCGGGTGGCGTCTGCGTCGGGCAGGCCGACGAGCTCAACGAAGGTGAGGGCGACATCCTGCTCGCCGGGGACCTGCTGCTCGCCGGCACCGGGTTCCGCACCTCGCGCGCCGCGCACGCCGAGCTCGTCCGCCGGCTGCGGCTCGCGGAGCAGGGCATCACCGTGGTGTCGCTCGAGCTCGTCGACCCGTTCTACTACCACCTCGACACGGCGCTGACGGTGCTCGACGGGACGTCGGGCCTGGTCGCGTACCTGCCCGAGGCGTTCAGCCGCGCCTCGCTCGAGACGCTGCGCGACCTGTTCCCCGACGCGATCCTGGCCGACCCCGACGACGCCGCCGCGTTCGGCCTCAACGCCGTCTCCGACGGCCTGCACGTGTACCTCAACGCCCAGGCCACCGGCATGCACGACAAGCTGCGCGAGCGCGGCTTCGAGCCGGTCGGCATCGAGATCGACGAGATCGTCAAGGGCGGCGGCTCGGTGAAGTGCTGCACGCTGACGATCCGGAGCCGCACGAAGGGAGCATCCCGATGACCAAGGTTCCGTACCTCGACGTCCCCGCCACCGCCCGGTGGGTCGCACGCCGCGGCCCCGAGCGGGTCATCGCCGACCTCACCGACGCGCTCGAGCGCGACTTCGCGCGCTGGCCCGAGCTCGAGACCCGGCCCCGCCTCGCGTCCCACTCGCGCGACGGCGTCATCGAGCTCATGCCGTCCGCCGACGC
>CBINDH010000163.1:0-6514 GCA_966249365.1 uncultured Xylanimonas sp.
GCGCCATGCTGAAGCAGCGCGGACTGCTGGCGCTGGAGCCGATCGAGGATACGGCCGCGGTCTAGCTCAGTTGCAGGTCGTCACCTGGCTTGAACAAAGCTGCGAGGTGTCGTCGCCGCCGTCGGCTGGTTCCGCGCTTCCGCGACACCCGATGACGCCGTCGTCCAGGGCACGCTGGTGGACGCCGCCTGGGTGCCCGGCCTGGCGCTCCCCGACGCGGGGGACGCCGGCCAGGCCGCCGTCCCCGGGGGAGCCGGAGCGGTGCTGTCGATCGCCGCCGTCCCCGAGACCCGGGACGGCGGCGACCCGACCGGCGCCGACACGACCGCAGTCGTCCGCGTCCTCGGCACCGACGGCGCCCAGATCGGCGAACGCGAGCTCACGCTCACGCCGGGCCGGCTGCAGCGCCTCGACGTCGCGGCCCTCGCCACGACGAGCGGTGCGACGCCCGCGCTCGTGACCGTCGACGCGGCGCAGGACGCGCGGGTCGTGTGGGGACTCGAGCTTGCCGCCGGGCCTGACGAGGCGCTGGTCTCGACGCTCACGCCCGCCGCGGCGGTCCCGGCCCCGGGCGCGGTGCACGTGCGCGCCGTCGACGCGCTCGGCTGAGGCCGCCGCCTCGGAGGCGGTTCGGACCGGGTCTCGACAACCCCTACACTCGCACCGTCGCCACCCCTCGTGGCGTCGTCGTGACCAGGAGTGATGCGTGAACGCCCACAGCAGCCAGACCAGCACCGACGTCGCGATCGTGGTGGTCACGTTCAAGCGCCAAGACCTGCTGGCCCGCCTGTTCGACTCGTTCCGTGCCATGGGCGAGCAGCCCGCGACGATCGTCATCGTCGACAACGAGAGCTCCGCCGACACGGCCGCCCTCGTCGAGACGCTGCGCGCCGACCTCGCACCCGGGTGCGACGTCGTCTACGCGCCGCAGGAGACGAACACGGGTGGCGCCGGCGGCTTCAGCGCCGGCACCAAGGTCGCGTACGAGTCCGGCGCGCAGTGGATCTGGCTCATGGACGACGACGTCGTCGTCCTGCCCGGGGCGCTCGAGCGCCTGCGCTACTGGACCGACCAGACCGACAAGGACCTCGCGTCGGGCGTGCCGCTCGCCGACACGACCGGCGTGATCCAGGGCCAGCGCCTCAACTACGACGGCACGCCGTTCTACTGGCAGTACCACTTCATGAACCGCCTCGCGATCCCCAACCCGGTCGCGCCGCGCCCGTTCGGCGCCGGCGAAGGGGCCCCGCGCACGGCACGCCCCATGAACACCGCGTGCTTCGAGGGCGGGCTGTTCCACCGCGACGTCGTGACGCGCATCGGTCTGCCCGACCCCCGCTTCTTCATCTACTGGGACGACACGATCTACGGCTACCTCGCCGCCAAGGTCACGAAGGCCGTCATCGTCTCGGACCTGATCCTGCAGCGCACGCGCGAGCTCGCGCACCACAAGCTCGGCACGACGCGCAAGCTCAACACCACCTCCGACCTGGCGCGCTACCACATCCTGCGCAACCGCGGCCACATGGCCCACTACCTGCGCGAGCACGGCGAGTACAACCCGGTCGTGTTCGGCGTCGGCACGGCCGCGACCGTCGCCAAGGAGGTCATCCGCCTGTCGCTGACCTCCGAGCGCTGGAAGGGGCTCAAGACCATCGCGCGCGGCTGGCGCGACTCGCGCACCGTGCGGCGTGACAAGGCCTGGCGGCCCATGCCGCCGCTGGGCTAGGCCCTACCGGCCCTCGAAGTGCGGGTCGATCTCCTCCGGCGTGCGCGCCAGGAGATGCGCGACCTGCTCCACGACGACGCCGTGCACCAGGTCGGCGAGGTCGTCCTTGTCCTCCGCGCGGAGCTCGACGGGCCGCCGGTAGACGACGATGCGTGCGGGCTGGCCCGCCTCCGCCGGGAAGCAGCGGCCCAGCGGCACCCCGCCGTCCTCCCAGGGTGCGGGGTCCGACGGCGGCACGTCCTCGACGGCGAACTCCGTCCCGGCGAGCTGCCGCGACCAGGTGCGCTCGAGGTCGTCGACGGCGTCGAGCACCAGGTCGTCGAACTCCTCGGCGCGCGTGCGGTGCGCGGGGAGCACGGCCGGGAACAGCGGACCTCGCAGGCCGCGGCCGCGCCGGTCGCGGCGGCGCACGGGCGCTGCAACGTCATCGAGCGCCTGCGCCGCCGGGTCGCCCGGCAAGGGCGTGGACGCGGCGCCCGTCCGCAGCCGCCGCGAGTGCCCGTGCGGACGGGGCGAGGGCGACGAACGACGCGAGGAGCCGAAGATTCCCACGCCGCGAGCCTACGTGCCCCGGGCTGCGACGGTGTCGATCCGGTCTCGGGAGGGTCGCGCCCGGCGTGTGGCGGGGTCACATGCGGGCGGGGACGTTAGGGTCACGCCGTGAGATCGGTCAGGCAGTGCTCGCGCACGGCGTGCCAGCGTGCAGCCGTCGCGACCCTTACCTACGTGTACGCGGACTCGACCGCGGTGCTGGGCCCGCTCGCCCAGCTCGCCGAGCCGCACAGCTACGACCTGTGCGGTGACCACGCGGAACGCCTCACGGCGCCCCGCGGGTGGGAGGTCGTGCGGCTGACGCCGCAGTACGTGGACCCTGGCCCGTCGCCCGACGACCTGTCGGCGCTCGCCGACGCGGTGCGCGAAGCCGGGCGGGTGCCCGTCGCGCAGTCCCCCGAGGAGGGTGCGGTCGAGACGACCCGTCGCGGGCACCTGCGGGTGCTGCGCGCCGAGCCGTAGGTCTCAGGGCACCCAGGCGCAGGCCACCAGCGCCGTTCCCTCGACCCGCAGCCGGCCCGCGGCGTGCGAGACGAAGGCCGACTGCCCCTGGCGCAGCGGCGTCCGGTCGCCGCGGGTGACCAGCGTGACGTCGCCCTCCAGGCAGACGACGGTGCGCGGGCCCTCCTCGGGGAGGGCCACCGGCTCGGAGTCGTCCACGTCGACGACGGTCAGCGCGAACTCCTGCACCGGCGGGCGGAAGGTCACGGCCTGCCCTCGCGTGCCGCGGCGCTCCTGACGGGGCACCAGCGGCGGGTTCGGCTCGAACGAGGCCGCCTCGAAGAGCGCCTCGACGTCGACGTGCTTCGTCGTCAGGCCCGCGCGCAGCACGTTGTCGCTGCTGGCCATGATCTCGACGCCCAGGCCCGAGAGGTAGGCGTGGATCTCGCCGTCGGCGAGGAACAGCGACTCCCCGGGCTCGAGCGTCACGCGGTTGAAGAGCAAGGAGGCGACCGCGCCCGGGTCGCCCGGGTGCTCCTGCGCCAGGCGCAGCACCGTGGCGTCGGCGCGCTGGTACGGCGACCCGGCGGCGGCCCGCGCCTCGACCGACGCGATCGTCGCGGCGACGGCGTCCGGGCACTCGCCGTCGGAACGTGCCGCGATGAGCCGGGCGAACGCCGCCCGGATGCCCTGGGCGGACCGGTCGCGCGTGAGCTCCTCGCGGACCGCGTCGACCAGCGGCCCGGTCAGACCCGTGAGCAGCGCGAGGATGTTGCGCGAGTTGCGGAACCCGGCGAGCGCCTCGAACTGCGAGACCGCGACGAGCATCTCGGGCTTGTGCTGGTCGTCACGGAACGAGCGGTCGGGCGCGTCGATCGGGATGCCGAGCTGGTTCTCGCGGTTGAACCCCGAGCGCGCGAGGTGAGGCTTCGGGTGGACCTGGAGCGACAGCGCGCGGTCGGCCGCGAGGACCTTGAGCAGGTACGGCAGCCGCGGCCCGAAGTCGTTCGAGACGCGCCGGCCCAGCATCCGCTGCGGGTCGGCGGCGATCAGAGCGCTCAGCGCGGTGGACCCGCCGTCCCCGGTGCGCGCGTACGACGGCGCGATCGGGTGCGCACCCAGCCACAGCTCGGCCGCGGGCCGCCCGTCCGGTGCGACGCCCAGCAGCTCGTGCAGACGCGTCGTCGAGCCCCAGTCGTAGTGCTGGATCGGGTTCTCGAGCGCGTACACCGTGCGCGGGATCTCCTGGTCGGCTGTCATGTCGCGGCTAGCGTCGCACATCACGCGCGTGCGCGGTGCAGCCGCGCCGCGTCGCGGTCGGGCCCACGTAGGCTTGCCGCGTGACCGTCGACCTGACCTCGATCATCAAGGCGTACGACGTCCGTGGCACCGTCCCGGACCCCTTCTCCCCGGCCGTCGCCGAGGCGGTCGGCGCGGCCTTCGCGCGCGTCGTCGTGCTCCCCGCGCACCTCGAGGGGCGCCCCGAGGTCGTCATCGGCAACGACATGCGCGACTCCGGCCCGGGGCTCGTCGAGGCGTTCGCGCGAGGGCTCACCGCCGCGGGCGTCGACGTCGTCCGCATCGGCCTGTGCTCGACCGACGGCCTCTACTACGCCTCGGGGGCGCGCGACGTGCCCGGGGCGATGTTCACCGCCTCGCACAACCCGGCCGTCTACAACGGCATCAAGCTGTGCCGTGCCGGCGCCCGCCCGGTGGGCGAGGAGACGGGACTCGCCGAGGTCCGCGAGCTCGCGCAGACCTACCTCGACGAGGGGCTCCCCACCGCAGTGCCGGAACCGGGCACGGTCACCGACGTCGACCTGCTCGGCGAGTACGCGGCGTTCCTGCGCTCGCTGGTCGACCTCAGCCGGGTCCGCCCGCTCAAGGTCGTCGTCGACGCCGGCAACGGCATGGGCGGGCTCACCGTGCCGGCCGTGCTCGGCACCGCGGCCGGGCTGCCCGAGCTGCCGCTCGAGATCGTGCCGCTGTACTTCGAGCTCGACGGGTCGTTCCCGAACCACGAGGCCAACCCGCTCGAGCCGGCCAACCTCGTCGACCTGCAGAGGGCCGTCGTCGAGCACGGCGCCGACATCGGCCTCGCGTTCGACGGCGACGCCGACCGCTGCTTCGTCGTCGACGAGAACGGCGACGCCGTGTCGCCGTCCGCGGTGACCGTGCTCGTGGGGCTCCGCGAGCTCGCGAAGGAGCAGGCCGCGGGCCGGCCGGCGACGATCATCCACAACCTCATCACCTCGCAGGCCGTGCCCGAGCTGCTGGCCGCCGCGGGCGCCACGACGGTCCGCACGCGCGTCGGACACTCGTTCATCAAGGCGCAGATGGCCGAGCACGGCGCCGTGTTCGGCGGCGAGCACAGTGCCCACTACTACTTCCGGGACTTCTGGTTCGCGGACACCGGCATGCTCGCCGCGATGCACGTGCTCGCCGCGCTCGGCGGGCAGCCGCACCCGATGTCGGCGCTCGCGGAGATGTACGAGCCCTATGTCGCGTCGGGTGAGATCAACTCGCGCGTGCCCGACGTCGCCGCGGCACGCGAGCGCGTGCTGAGCGCGTACCGGGACGCGTACCCGGGCATCGAGGTCGACGAGCTCGACGGGGCGACCGTGCTGCACTGGGACGCGTCCCCGCGCTGGTGGTTCAACCTGCGCGCGTCGAACACCGAGCCGCTGCTGCGCCTGAACGTCGAGGCGGCGGACGAGGACATCATGGAGAAGGTGCGCGACGACGTCCTGTCGCTCGTGCGCCAGGACGGAGGAGTGCCGGCATGAGCGGAATCGAGATCGCGTCGTGGGTGCGGGAGATCCTGCGCTGCCCGGTCACCGGTGCGGAGCTGGTCGACGGCGTCGGCCCGGACGGCGAGCCCGAGCTGCACTCGACCGACCCGGAGCGCCCGCTGGCGTACCCCGTGCGTGACGGCATCCCGGTGCTGCTGGAGTCGGACGCCCGCCCGCTCTGAGCGCCCACCCCTGCTGGTTGAGCCCCGTCGAAACCACCGCCCTGCTGGTTGAGCCCCGTCGAAACCACGGCCCTGGTGGTTGAGCCCCGTCGAAACCACGGCCCTGCTGGTTGAGCCCCGTCGAAACCACGGCAGCAGCGGCGGGAAGTGGTTTCGACGCGGCTCAACCAGCGGCGGCGTCGGGCGGCCGCAGGCCCGCCGCCCGGCGGGTCGTGCGGTTCGCGTGCACGGTCCACCGCGGCACCCACCGCGCGAGCGCCGCGGCCGCCGTCGGCCCGAGCGCCGCCGTGGCCCAGATCCCGCCGGCGAGCGACCCGAGCGCCGCGCCCGCGGACACGACGAGCGGGCCCAGCGCCGACCCGGTGTCCTGCAGCACCCGCCACAGGCCCAGGAACTGCGCGCGCCCCTGCGCGGGCGACGCGTCGGCGCCGAGCGTCATCAGGATGCCCGAGCCGATCCCGTTGCCGAACCCGAGCGCCATCGAGACGACCGCCAGCGACGTCGTCCCGCCCGTGAACGGGAGCAGCAGGAGCGCGACGCCCATGAAGAGCATCGACGGGATCGCGATCCAGTTGCGGCCCATCCGGTCCATGACCTTGCCGGCCGGGTAGAACAGCAGCATGTCGACGCCGCCCGCGACGCCGAAGATCAGGGACGTCACCGCGGGTTCGAGCCCGAGGTGCTCGCCCCACAGGGGGATCACCGTCTGGCGCGCCCCGCGCACGGCCCCGATGAGCAGGCACGCGACGCCGAGGGTCGTGAACAGCGCGCGGTGGTCGCGCGGCACCGACCACACCGTGGGGCGCGGGCCCGCCGCC
>CBINDH010000164.1:0-6497 GCA_966249365.1 uncultured Xylanimonas sp.
GACCCCGGCACCCCCGCGGCACCGAACGGTGCAGAGAGAACAGATAACGATGTCTGATGCAGCACACGCCGGGCTCGTGGACCCCGGCGCCGAGACCGTCGCCGAGTACGGCAGGCGCGGTTACGCCGACGACGTGCTCCCGATCCGCCCGGGAGACCGCACCTGGAAGACCCCCCAGTTCGTCACCGTGTGGATGGGACCCATCCACAACATCCTGTCCTACTTCACCGTGGTCGGGTTCTTCGCCCTCGGCCTGTCCGCCTGGCAGGTCGTCGCGGCGATCCTGACCGCCGCGGTGATCGTCTCGACCGGCTACGTGCTCAACGGCCAGGCGGCCGCCAAGTACGGCATCCCGTTCGCGATGCAGCTCCGCGACGCGTTCGGCACGCGCGGTGCGCTCGTCCCGACGGCGATCCGCGGCATCATCGCCGGCTTCGTCTTCTTCGGGATCACGACCGTCTCGAGCGCCCAGGCGTTCGACGTCGTGTTCGACACGATCATCCCCGGCTACGCGAACATCGGTGACGGCCAGACGTTCCTCGGGCTCGGCATCCCCACGCTGATCTCGTACCTGATCACCTGGGTCATCACCGTCGCGCTGTTCCTGACGGGCCAGAAGTTCCTCGGCAAGTTCAGCACCTGGGCGAACCCGGCCGTGTACGTCCTCGTGGTCGTGGCCGTCGTGCTCGCGGTCCGCAACGCGGGCGGCCTCGGCGACGTCATGGCGTTCGCTCCGGTCGACGTCGACGTCACCCCGCTGGCCTTCATCACCTGCGTGTCGATGCTGGTCTCGAACTGGGCCGGCCCGATCGTCAACACCGGCGACTACGCCCGCAACGCCGCCACCCGGCGTGCCCCCGCGGTCGGCTTCCCGGTCGGCGTCATCGGCTCGTACCTGCTGTTCTCGGTCGTCACCGTCGCGCTCATGGCCTCGCTCCAGGCGCTGACCGGCGGCAGCTTCGACATCAACCGCCCGACGATCTTCATCGACGCGATCAACTCGATCGGCAACCCCGTCGTCGTCGTGCTGCTCATCCTCGCCATGAACGTCGGCGCGATCGCGTTCGTCGTGTTCGGCAACATGCTCCCGGCCGGTCTGCAGCTGCGCGCCCAGCTCCCGAAGCTGTTCACCGTCAAGGGCGGTGCGCTGCTCGCCGCCGTCGTCGGCACGCTGATCCTGCCGTGGAAGTTCGTCGAGAACACCTCGATGCTCTACCTCTTCTACTCGTTCATCGGCTCGATGTTCGGCCCGATCGCGGGCATCATGCTCGCCTCGTACTTCGTCGAGCGTCGCCGCCGGCTCAACCTCGACGGCATCTACGAGGACCCGCAGGGCCCGAAGGTGCTCCCCGCCTACAACTGGCGTGCCCTGTCCGTGCTCGCCGCGAGCTTCGTCATCACCATGTCGGGCACCGTGCTCACGAACGTGGAGTTCTTGGTCCAGGTCAAGAACCTGGCCTTCTTCTCCGGTCTGATCATCGGCTTCGTCGGCTACGTGGCCCTGCTCGGCACCCGCACCAAGTCCCCGCGGGTGGCCCCCGCGACCTCCCTGAACGACTGAAACACCCCAGGAGATCCACCATGAACACCATGGACATCACGACGCCGGCGCCCGCCGTCCTCGACGACTACTTCGGGCGTGCCGTCGCGGCCACCATCGAGGGCATCCAGGCCGGCACCGGCGGCCCGTTCGGCGCGACGCTCGTGCGCGGCGACGAGATCGTGGCCGCCGTCGGCAACACCGTCCTCAAGGACACCGACCCGTCCGGCCACGCCGAGATGGTCGCCGTCCGCGAGGCGTGCGCGAAGCTCGGCACGCTAGACCTGTCCGACACCGTCATGTACGCCACGTGCGAGCCCTGCCCGATGTGCGTCGCCGTGATGATGTGGGCCGGCATCAAGACGTGCTACTACGCGTCGACGCGTGACGACGCCGCCGAGCACGGCTTCTCCGACATGCACCTGCGCCGGTACCTCGACGGGTCGGACAAGAGCACGTTCGACCTGATCCACCTCGACTCGGGCCGCGACGACTGCGCGACCATCTGGGCCGAGTTCCGCGCCGCGCGCCAGTCCTGACCGCACGAGACGAGAGGACTGCCACCCGTGAGCTCCGCTGACACCCAGGTCGTGACCGGCACCCTGGAAGACCGACTGCTCGACGCCGCCGGCGCCGGCGACCTGGACGGCGTCCGTCAGGCCCTGGCCGACGGTGCCGACCCGAACGCCGTCGACGACTCCGAGGCCACCGCCATCCAGCGGGCGGCCGCCGGGGGGCACCTCGACGTCGTCCGGGCGCTGGTCGCCCAGGGCGTCGACATCGACGCCCAGGACCAGACCTGCCTCAACCCGTTCCTCACCGGCTGCATCCGCGGCGACCTCGACCTCGTGCGCACGATGGTGGAGGCGGGGGCGGACCTCACCCGGCGGACGCGGTTCGGCGGCAACGGGCTGACGCCCGCCGCCGAGAAGGGTCACGTCGACGTGGTGCGTTACCTGCTCGAGCAGACGCGCATCAACGTCAACCACACCAACAACCTCGGGTGGACCGCCCTCATCGAGACGATCATCCTCGGTGACGGCGGGCCGGCCCGTCAGCAGATCGTCGAGATGCTGCTCGCGCACGGCGCCAAGCCGGGCATGACGGACGAGTGGGGCGTGCTGCCGGTCGACCTGGCCAGGAAGCACGGGTTCACCGAGATCGTGGCGATCCTCGAGGGTCACCAGGCCTGACCAGGCCCGACCCGCGACGGGGCCGGTGGGACATCAGTCCTGCCGGCCCCGTTCGTCGTCTGTGGGGCGTCGCTCGTCGGGGGCGTCGCTCGTCGGGGGCGTCGCTCGTCTGGGTGTCATTCCTCCAGGGCGGCGAGCGACGCCGCCAGGACGGCCGCATCGTGCGCGGCGCCGAGCGTGTCCTGCTGCTCGGCGTACCGCGCGGCGGCCCGGGCGGCGCGGTCCGCGCGCTTCCCGGACCCGAGCGCGACGACCTCGGCCGCGTAGCGGGCCCGCCGCACCGCCTTGCGCACCGCGTGCCGGGCGACGTCGAGCCGCACGACGTCCGCCCCGTCGGCGGCGAGCCGGGCCGCGCGCCGCTCGCGTCGCACGACGCGCTTCTCCGCTCGCCGGAGACCACGCGGCAGCTCGTCCTTCCACGAGCCCCCTGCCTCCGCGGTCCACGGCGGGTGCGCGGCCGCGGCGGCGAGGTCCGCGCGGAGCCTGGCGTGCTCCGCCGTCCCGAGGTGCCCGACCGCCGTCGCCCGGGCCGCGTCGAGGCGAGGCGTCCACGCCAGACGCGCCTGCGTCCGCCGAGGCTCGGGGACGCCGTCGAGCATCCCGAGCATGACCTCGAGGTCGCGCGCCTCGCCCAGCAGCCGGCCCCACGCCCGCAGGCGCCCGCGAAGGTCCGCGGCGGCGTCGGCGTCCACCAGCCGGGGGAACTCACCGAGGACGGCGCGCAGCCGGCGCACCGCGACGCGGACGTCGTGCAGACCCTCGGGCGCCCCCGCGAGCAGGTCCGCCTCCGCGGCCGCGAGCGCCGCGACGTGCCTGGTCAGGGCCGCGGTGAGCAGGTCGGAGGCGGGAGTGCCCATGCCCTGTCGTACCACGCCGCAGGCCGGCGAACGTCCCCGGACCGGGTCGCAGCGAGCGGGTGAAACGCGAGACCCGGTGTCACGGCGGCCGGCGCGCGGGTCTCTTGACCTGACGTGCGGCCGGGCAGACCGGCCACGACAAGTCCCCCGTTTCGAGAGAGGCACCACCGTGAGCACCACCACCTCCCGCCACGCCGAGACGACCCGGCACGTCGGTGTGACCAGCCCCCGCAACCCCGCCCCGCGGCCCGCCGGCGACATCGCCAACCCGGGCCCCGCTCCCGTCAACGCGTCCCGGCCGACGCTGATGACCGCACCGGCGGTCCAGCGTCTCGCCCTGGCCGCCGACGTGGCCGTCGGCCGTCTCGCGCGGTTCCTGACCCGCTGGTCCGTCCCGGCGCTGCGCGTCTCGCTCGGCCTCGTGTTCCTGCTGTTCGGCGCGCTCAAGGCGTTCCCGGGCGCCAGCCCCGCCGCCGACATCGCGGCCCGCACGATCGACGCGCTCACCTTCGGGCTGATCCACGGCGACGCCGCCGTCTACCTGACGGCAGGCCTCGAGGTCTTCATCGGCCTGACCCTGTTGACCGGCAAGCTGCTCAAGGTCGGCCTGGTCGTGCTCGCGGGCGCGTTCGTCGGGATCCTCTCGCCGACCGTCCTGTTCGCCGGCGAGCTGTTCGGCGACGGCATGACCCTGCTCGGCCAGTACATCCTCAAGGACATCATCCTCGTCGCCGGGGCGGCCGTGGTCGACGCCGTCGACCTCGGTGCGCGTCAGCGCCAGGAGAGACCGACACCTGCTCGACGGCCCGCCTCCGCCACGGAGGCGGGCCGTCGTCGTCATGTCGCGGCCACCGTGCGGCGCGCCGACGTCGTCAGGACGTCGCGGCGGCCACCACGCGGCGGGCCGCGGCGTCGACCTTGGCGGCGAACGCCGCGTCCGACCGAGCCTTCGCGAGCAACGCGTCGAGCATCGCGTCCGCCTGCGCCGGGTCCGCGCTCGCGAGCACGACGTCGACGCCCGCCTCGACGGCCAGCACCGCACGCTCGCCGGGGCTCCACGCCTGGACCTGCGTGGCGGCCGAGACGTCGTCGGTGACGACGACGCCGTCGAACCCGAGGTCCTCGCGCAGCAGGGCGACGACCGTGGGCGAGAACGCCGCCGGCAGCGCCGGGTCGATGCGGTCGTAGACCGCGGTCGACATCATGACCCAGGGCTGTGGACCGGTCCCGTCCGAAGCCGCCGCGACGACGTCGCGGAAGACTCCGACCGAGGCGTCGTCGGGCCCGGTGACGGTGTCGTGGACGTCGGCCGTGGTGTCGGTGTTCGCGGTGACGCGCCCGAGGCCCGGGAAGTGCTTGATCGTGGGCGTCACACCCGCAGTACGCATCCCGGCGGCGAACGCACCCGCCCCGGCGACGACGTCGGGCGCGGTGTTCCCGTAGTTGCGCGAGAAGCGGCCGACGGGCGGGTTGCCCTTGCCGAGCTCGGGCGGGACCAGGTCGGCGACCGGGGCGAGGTTGACGTCGACGCCCGCGGCGGCCAGCTCGCCGCCCCACGTGGCGGCCTGCGCCTGCAGGTCGGGCAGCGTGAGCTGACGCGTCGCCGAGGGGATCTCGCTGAACCCCGGCCCCTGGAGCACCCGGACCTGGCCGCCCTCCTGGTCGGTCGACACGAGGAGCGGGACCGGGCCGGGCCTGAGTGCGCGGTACGCGTCGACGAGGTTGAGCACGTTCTGCACCGAGCCGTGCGAGCGGCCCTCGAGGAACACCCCTCCCACGTGCCGGTCGGTCACCAGCGCATGGGTCGCGTCGCGGGAACCCTTGACGGGCAGGCCCACCATGAGGAGCTGGCCGACCTTCTGCTCGAGGGTCCAGCCGGCCAGCGGGTCGACGGCGGTCGGGCTGAGACTCGGCGACGGCGTCGGCGACGGAGTCGGCGTCGGGGTGGGGGACGGCGTCGTCGGGCTCGGGGCCGGACTGGCCGAGGGCGACGACGGCGCCGCGACCGGCGGCGCGGGTGACGGCGAGGGCGACGAGCCCCCGCAACCCGAGACCGCCGCGACGCTCGCCAGTGCGAGGACCGCCACGGCGCGCAGCCGCACGCGGGACATCAGCCCCGACGCACCCCGTTGGAGTGCGCGAGCGTCGCGAGCGCGTTGTTCCACTGGTGCTCGCTGTTCGCGGCGTGCTCCGCCGTGCCGATGTTCCTCTGGGTCACCTCGACGCACGTGCCCTCGTCGACAGGCTTCAGGCGGATCTCGATGTCGTGGTAGTTCTCGGGCACGTCCTCGAGCCCGGACAGCGGCGAGAAGTGGGTGAAGCGCATCAGCCGCGGCCGCTCGAAGGCGACCACGACGCCGTGGTCCGCGAACTGGCGGCCGAAGAAGTGGCCCTCGAACGTGATCGGCGACCCCGGCTGGAAGTCGGTCTCGATGTTCGCGCCCAGCATCCAGCGGGCGCCCGGGTGCAGGAGCTCTGCCCAGACACGCTCGGGCGGCTCGGCGACGATGATCGAGGCGGTGACGGTATGCCGGGCGTCGTTGCTCATGGGGTTGAACCTAACGCCGGTCGCGGGCGCCGTCGAAACGAACCCGTCCCCTGCGGGTCCCTGCGGGCTGGGCCCCTGTCCCCCTGCTGGTTGAGCCCCGTCGAAACCCTATGGCCCTCACCGTTGGGGTTGGTTTCGACGGGGCTCAACCAGCGGCGGGCGCCGGGCTCAGCCCGCGGCGGGCGCCGGGCTCAGGCCGCGGCGAGCGCCGCCGCCAGCGCGTCGAGGAACGCGTCGACGTCCGCGTCCGTGGTCGCCCACGAGCACATCCAGCGCACCTCGACCCGGTCCGGGGTCTCGCCGTCGGCCCAGTCGTAGAAGCGGGTCTGCTCGCGCAGGCGGTCGGCCGCGACGCGGGG
>CBINDH010000165.1:0-6488 GCA_966249365.1 uncultured Xylanimonas sp.
CGGTGCCGGGCAGGTAGCCGAGCTCCTGCCCGCCGACGGCGTACAGCGGCCGGAACACCATGACCTTGCGGTGCTGGCGGCGCTCCAGGACGGCCTCGAGGCCCGCGCACAGGGCGAGGGCCGACTTGCCCGTCCCCGCCCGGCCGCCGAGCGAGACGATGCCGATCGACTCGTCGAGGAGGAGGTCGATCGCGACGCGCTGCTCGGCCGAGCGCCCGTGGACCCCGAACACGTCCTGGTCGCCGCGCACGAGCCGCACCCGCTTCTCGGCGGTGACCCGGCCCAGCGCGGAGCCGCGGCTCGCGTGGATGACGAGCCCGGTGTGCACGTGCAGCGGCCCGGCCGCGGCGACGACGGCCGGGTCGAGGTCGGCGATGTCGATCTCCTGGTTCTCCCACAGGCCGGCCATCTGCTCGTCGGAGACGTCGATGCTCGACATGCCGGTCCAGCCGGAGTCCGCGACCTGCTCGGCCCGGTACTCCTCGGCGGCCAGCCCGACGGCGGACGCCTTGATCCGCATCGGCAGGTCCTTGGAGACGACGGTCACGCGCTGACCCTCGGACGCGAGGTTCGCCGCGACGGCGAGGATCCGGGAGTCGTTGTCGCCGAGCCGGAAGCCGGGCGGCAGCACGGCGGGGTCGACGTGGTTGAGCTCGACGCGCAGCGTGCCACCCGCCTCGCCCTTCGGGATCGGGGTGTCGAGCCCGCCGTGCCGGACGCGCAGCTCGTCGAGGAACCGCAGGGCCGAGCGGGCGAAGTAGCCCAGCTCCGCGTGGTGGCGCTTGGCCTCCAGCTCGGTGATGACGACGATCGGCAGGACGACGTCGTGCTCGTCGAAGCGGAACATCGCGCGCGGGTCCGACAGCAGCACGGACGTGTCGAGCACGAACGTACGGTGGTCAGAGATCTCGCTGGTCTCCACGGGGACTCCCCCTTCGGCGCGGCAGCGCACTCGTTCGGTGGGGCAGGCGGCCGACCCTGAGGGCCGGTGCCGGCCCTCCGCAGCGACACGTGCTCGCCATGGGCTGGCCTCCCGGGGACGGCTGGATGCCGTCCGTACCGCCCAACCTACGGAGCGCTCCCCCGCGCCTGCGTGCACCCGGGCCGGGCGTGTCGCCGACGCCCCCGATGTTCGCCCGCGGCGCGCCCGGTGCAGCATGGAGACCATGAGGGACATCTCACGCGAGACGGCCGAACGCCTCCGCGCCGCCGGGCTGGTGTGGCAGCCCGCGCCCGGGGACCGGTTCGTCGTGCTCTCCGACGCGGACGACGACGACGTCTTCACGGTCAGCGACATGGTCGTCGAGCGGCACGACCACCCCACCGGCACGATCCTCGGCTTCAACGGCACGACCGAGTGGGCCCTCGACTCGGTGCGCCTCGAGGACGCCCTGTGGCTGCCCCGCGAGGACCAGCTCCGCGAGCTGCTCGGCGGGGCGTTCCGCAGCCTGGCCCGCTCGACGACGGGCCTGTACCAGGTGCTCATCGAGGTCCCGGGGCGCCCCGAGCAGGTGTTCGACGGCGACGACGCCGCGGAGGCGTACGCCGAGGCGCTGCTCTCGCTGGTCAGGGCCGCCACGGCCTGAGCCGTTATCCTGGACGGCGGCGAGCCGGGAAGTCTGGTCGGCGGTGCCGGTGGAGGCGCCGGCGTCCTCGCCGACCCTCCTGGAGCCGCCATGACCGTATCCGCACGCCTGCGCACCTGGGTCGCCCGTGACACCTCGGGCGGCATCCTGCTCATCGGCGCCGCCGTCCTCGGCCTGCTGCTGGCGAACTCGCCGTGGCGCGGCGCCTACGAGACCCTCGCGGGCACGCACCTCGGCCCTCGCGCCCTGCACCTCGACCTGACGGTCGCGCAGTGGGCCGCCGACGGGCTGCTCGCGGTGTTCTTCCTCGCCGTCGGCCTCGAGCTCAAGCACGAGCTCGTCGCCGGGTCGCTGCGCAACCCGCGCGAGGCGGGCGTGCCGATGCTCGCCGCGGTCGGCGGGATGGTGGTCCCGGCGGCCGCGTTCGTCGTCGTCGAGGTGCTGCTCGACGACACGGGCGGGCTCCACGGGTGGGCCATCCCCACGGCGACCGACATCGCGTTCGCGCTCGCGGTCCTCGCGGTGTTCGGCAAGGGGCTCCCGACGGCGATCCGCACGTTCCTGCTCACGCTCGCCGTCGTCGACGACCTCCTGGCGATCATCGTCATCGCGCTGTTCTACAGCGACGGCCTGCAGGTGTGGCCCCTGGCGGGGGCGCTCGCGGCCGTCGGGGTCGCGGGGGTCCACCTGCGCTCTCGGCGGCCGCGCTGGTGGCTGCTCGCGCCGCTGGCGGTGACGGCGTGGGCGCTGCTGCACGCGTCGGGCGTGCACGCGACGATCGCGGGCGTGCTGCTGGGCCTGACGGTCCCGGCCCGACCCGTGCACGGCGAGACCCTGGACCGCGCCCACCGCTGGGGGCAGGCGGTCACGCCCTGGTCCCAGGGCGTCGCGCTGCCCCTGTTCGCGCTGTTCGCGGCGGGCGTCAACCTGGTCGACGGCGGCGGCGCCTCGATCATCACGCAGCCGGTCGTGCTGGCGATCATCATCGGCCTCATGGCGGGCAAGCTCCTCGGCGTTCTGGGGACGGTGGCGCTGGTCACCCGGCTGACGCCGCTGCGGCTCGCGCAAGGCATCGGCGTGCGTGACCTGCTGCCCGTCGGGTTCCTCGCGGGCATCGGGTTCACCGTCGCGCTGCTCGTCTCGGAGCTGTCGTACGGCCACGAGTCGTCGCTCACCGAAGGAGCGAAGATCGCGATCCTCCTGGGGTCGGCCGGCGCGGCCGTGCTGGGGGCGGCGTGCCTGCGCTGGGACGCACGGCAGGCGCGGAGCGAGGACATGAACCGCGACGGCGTCGTGGACGACGTCCGCGAGCACATCGGCGACCCCGAGGTCTGATCGGCAACGAATCGGTCACGGTGCGAGAGCAGTTTCTTGACGCCGTGGTGTGATCGCCGCCATAGTACCTGCAACCTGAATCGCCTCTCAGGTTTGTTAGCGGCACGATGACGCGCCGCGCCGGGAGGCGCAACCAGACCCGACGAAGGGGACGGTCATGCGGACGAGGAAGTCAGCACGGCACGCACTGGTCACGACGGCGTTCCTGGCAGCGGCGAGCCTTACGCTCGCCGCCTGCGCGCCGTCGTCGGCCACCGGCGAGAGCACCAGCGACACCACCACGAGCGCCGAGGCCACGCAGAGCGCGGAGCCGGTCAAGATCGGCATCGTCTACTCGGAGTCCGGCCCGCTCGCGGCCTACGGCAAGACCTTCAAGGAAGGCTTCGAGGCAGGCATCGACTACGCCACCGGCGGCACCGGCGAGGCGGGCGGTCACGAGCTCCAGATCACGTTCCACGACGACGGCGGCGACCCGGACAAGGCCGTCACCCAGGCCAAGGACCTCATCGGCAAGGGCTACAAGATCCTCGGCGGCACCGTCGTCTCGGGCGTGGCGCTCAAGCTCGCCGAGCAGGCCGAGCAGAACAAGGTCCTGTACGTCTCCGGCCCCGCGGCCGCCGACGCCGTCACGGGCATCAACCACTACACGTTCCGCTCGGGCCGCCAGTCTCTGCAGGACGTCGCCACCGCGGGCACGTTCGTCGACCCGGCCGGCGCCAAGGTCGTCGTGTTCGCGCAGGACAACGCGTTCGGCCAGGGCAACCTCGCCGCCGTGCAGGCCGTGCTCGGCGCCCAGGGCGCGACGGTCTCGTCCGTGCTCGTGCCCGAGGACGCGACCGAGTTCACGCCGTTCGCGCAGAAGGTCGTCGCCGAGGCCCCCGACCTGGTGTTCGTCGCCTGGGCCGGCGCGACCTCCGGTGCGATGTGGCAGGGCCTCGACCAGCAGGGCGTCCTCGAGTCGACCACCGTGGTCACCGGCCTCGGCGACGTGTCCACCTACGGGGCGTACGGGGCGGCGGCCGGCAAGGTCAGCTTCCTCAACCACTACTTCCCCGGTGCCGCGGGCACCGACGTCGAGTCGACGATGATCGAGGCCGTCACCGCGGCCGGCGGCACGCCCGACCTGTTCACGCCCGACGGCTTCGTCGCGGCCCAGATGATCGTCCGCGCCGTCGAGGAGGGCGGCACCGACGTCGAGGCCATGATCAGCGCGCTCGAGGGCTGGTCGTTCGACGGCCCCAAGGGCACGACGACGGTCCGCGCGTCCGACCACGCGCTCATCCAGCCGATGTACCAGGTCAAGCTCGTCGCCGATGGCGACGCGTGGAAGCCCGAGCTCATCGAGGCCGTCGCGGCCGACGCCGTCGCCCCCGCAGAGGTGGCAGCGAAGTGATCGAGGGAGGCGAGCCGGTCGCGCTCGAGGTGCGGGGGCTGTCCCTGCGCATCGGCGGCGCCCGGATCCTGCAGGACGTGGACCTCGCCGTCGGGCGCGGAGAGCTCGTGGGCGTGATCGGTCCGAACGGTGCGGGCAAGACGACGCTGTTCAACCTGGTCAGCGGCCTGCTGCGCCCCACCGCGGGTCAGGTGCTGCTCGAGGGGCGCGACGTGACGGCGACACCGGTCGCGGCGCGTGCCCGGGCGGGGCTGGGGCGGACGTTCCAGACGTCCAGCCTCTTCCCGGCGCTGAGCGTGCTCGAGAACGTCCGGCTCGCCTCCCAGGGCCGCCTCGGCGGCGCGCTGTCGGTGCTCCGCTTCCCGCGGGCCGCCGACGCCGCCACCACCGACGCGGCCGCACACCTGACGACCGTCGGCCTCGCCCACCGGGCGCACGCCACCGCCGGCGGCCTCTCCCACGGCGACAAGCGGAAGCTCGAGATCGCCGTGCTCCTGGCCACGAACCCGTCCGTCGTGCTGCTCGACGAGCCCATGGCGGGCGTCGCCACGGCCGACGTCGCGGGGCTCGTCGAGGTCATCCGCACCCTGCACCGCGAGTCCGGGTGCACGGTGCTCATGGTCGAGCACCACCTCGAGGTGGTGCTCGGCCTGGCCGACCGCGTCGCGGTCATGCACCACGGCGAGCTGCTCGCCTGCGACACCCCGGAGGCGATCATGGCCGACCCGACCGTGCAGTCCGCATACCTGGGGGACGTCGCATGAACCCGATCCTCGAAGTACGCGGCCTGAGCGCCACGATCGCCGGCCAGCAGGTCGTCGAGGACGTCACGTTCGACGTCGCGCCGTCGGGCGTCACCGCGGTGCTCGGCCGCAACGGCGTCGGCAAGACGTCGACGCTGCGCGCCATCCTCGGGCTGATCGAGCGGCGCGGCGAGGTGCTCCTCGCAGGCGAACGCATCGACTCCGAGCGCACCGACCGCATCGTGCGCCGCGGCGTCGGGTACGTGCCCGAGGACCGCGAGGTCTTCGCCGGGCTCACCGTCGCCGAGAACCTCCGGCTCGCCGAGCGCACCGGCCCCGGCGGCACGACGGCGGAGCGGCGCGACCTGGTCGCCACGCTGTTCCCCGACCTCGTCGCCCGGGCGCAGCAGCGCGCCGGCACGCTCTCCGGCGGGCAGCAGCAGATGGTCTCCCTCGCCCGCGCGCTGCTCAACGACAACCGGCTCCTGCTGGTCGACGAGCCGACCAAGGGCCTCGCGCCCAAGGTCGTCGGCGAGGTCGCCGACACGCTCGCGGCCGCCGCGGACCGGGTCCCCATCCTGCTCGTCGAGCAGAACCTGCAGGTCATCGAACGACTCGCCGACGACGTCGTCGTCATCGACGCCGGACGCGTGGTGCACACCGGCCCCGCGGCGGCACTGCTCGCCGACCCCGACCACGTGCAGCGGCTGCTGGGCGTGCACGCCGAGGAGGCTTCCGTATGAGCACGCTGGTGCTGCTCCTGATCACCGGGCTCGGGCTCGGCGGCCTGTACTTCCTGGTCGCGTCCGGCCTGTCCCTCATCTACGGGCTGATGGGCGTGCTCAACTTCGCGCACGGCTCGTTCCTCACGCTCGGCGCGTTCGCCGGCGTGGCCGTCGCCTCGCTCCTCGGACAGGGCTCCTGGGTCGGGCTCGGGCTCGGCCTGCTCGCCGGGGCGCTCGTCGGGGCGGCGGCCGCCGCGCTGACCGAGCTGGGGCTCGTGCGGCCGCTGTACGAGCGGCACATCGAGCAGGTGCTCGTCACCGTCGGCCTCGCGCTCGCCACCGTCGCGCTGTTCGAAGGCATCTGGGGCACCGACCCGCGCTTCGTCACCGGGCCCGACTGGCTCGAGTCGACCACCACCGTCGCCGGCGCGCGGGTGCCCAACACGGCGTTCGTCGCGTTCCTCGCGGCCGCCGCGGTGCTCGCCGGGATCGTCGCCTTCCTGCGGTTCACGCGCTTCGGCCTCATCATCCGCGCGGGCGTCGAGAACCGGTCCATGGTCACCGCCCTCGGCATCGACGTGCGCCGCGCCTTCACCGTCGTGTTCGCCGTCGGCGGCGCCGCGGCCGGACTGGGCGGCGTGCTCGCCTCGCAGTACTTCGGGTACGTGTCCCCGCACCTCGGCGCGTCGCTGCTGATCTTCGCGTT
>CBINDH010000166.1:0-6480 GCA_966249365.1 uncultured Xylanimonas sp.
GAGCGCATCCGCCAGATCGAGTCGAAGACGATGTCGAAGCTGCGCCACCCGTCGCGGTCGCAGGTGCTGCGCGACTACCTCGACTGAGGTCTTGACGCACGAAGGCCCGCACCCCTTGCCGGGGTGCGGGCCTTCGTCATGTCCGGTTGCGCCGAGGTCAGCGGGCGCCGTGCTCCTCGAGGAGCCGGTCGCGCTCGTCCTGGATCGAGGTCGCGATGTCGGTGTAGGCGGGGGCGTGCTCACGCGCGTGGTGGCCGCAGAAGAGAAGCTCTCCCACGGGCAGGACCACGCGGACGTACGCCTGTGCGCCGCAGCGGTCGCAGCGGTCGACGGCGGTGAGCGGGGTGGTCGTCAGAGTGGTCACGTGACTATCCAACCAGCCAACGACGGAGGCATTCCCGGCCAGGGCCCCGGGTTCGCCCTCGGCGTAGCGAGGGGCCGTTCTCGCGCCTGGATGGTGACGTCCCCGCGACACACGTCACGACCGTGCACCGGTCGCCGCCGGAGCGGAGCGTCGTCGGCCAGCGCGTCGGAGGCGTCGTCTACCCTCAGGGCGTGACAACCACGACCTCCGCGGAAGCGAGCTACACCGCCCGGCACCTCTCCGTCCTGGAGGGGCTCGAGGCGGTACGCAAGCGCCCCGGCATGTACATCGGGTCGACCGACTCGCGCGGTCTCATGCACTGCCTGTGGGAGATCATCGACAACTCGGTCGACGAGGCGCTGGGCGGCTTCGCGTCGAAGATCGCGATCGTGCTGCACGCCGACGCCTCGGTCACCGTCATCGACGACGGCCGCGGCATCCCGGTCGACGTCGAGCCCAAGACCGGCCTGACCGGCGTCGAGGTCGTGTTCACCAAGCTCCACGCCGGAGGCAAGTTCGGCGGCGGGTCCTACGCCGCGTCGGGCGGTCTGCACGGCGTCGGCGCCTCCGTCGTCAACGCGCTGTCCGCGCGCCTCGACGTCGAGGTCGACCGCGGCGGCAAGACGTACCGGATGACGTTCCACCGTGGCGAGCCGGGGACCTTCGCCGACGGCCCGGCGGGCCCGTCGCCCGACTCGGCGTTCACACCGTTCATCGACCGCAGCGAGCTCGCCGTCGTCGGCCGCGCCAAGAAGGGCGTGACCGGCACGCGCGTGCGCTACTGGGCCGACCGGCAGATCTTCCCGAAGTCCGCGGTGTTCAGCTACGACGAGCTGGTCACGCGCGTGCGCCAGACGACGTTCCTGGTGCCTGGCCTCGAGATCACGGTGCGCGACGAGCGCGGCCTGCCCGGGACGCCGGGGGAGGACGGCCCCCACGAGGAGGTCTTCCTCCACCACGGTGGGGCCGTCGACTTCGTCGACTTCCTCGCGCCCGACACGCCCGTCACCGCGACGTGGACGCTGCGCGGCCGCGACACCTTCACCGAGACGGTCCCCGTGCTCGACGAGCGCGGCCACATGACGCCGCGCGAGGTGCAGCGCGACTGCGAGGTCGACATCGCGCTGCGGTGGGGCACCGGGTACGACACCGAGGTGCGCACGTTCGTCAACATCATCGCCACCCCCAAGGGCGGCTCGCACCTCACCGGGTTCGAGCAGGGCCTGGTCAAGGTGATCCGCAAGCAGATCGACGCGAACGCCCGCCGGCTGAAGATCACCGCGAAGGACGGCGGCGAGCGCGTCGAGAAGGACGACATGATGGCGGGCCTCACCGCCGTCGTCACGGTGCGCCTCGCCGAGCCGCAGTTCGAGGGGCAGACCAAGGAGGTGCTCGGTACCGCCCCGGTGCGTGCGATCGTCGCGCGCGTCGTCGACCGCGAGCTGGGCGCGATCCTCACCTCCACCAAGCGTGACGACAAGGCGCAGTCCGCGCTGCTGCTCGACAAGGTCGTCGCCGAGATGCGGGCGCGTGTGTCCGCGCGCAAGCAGAAGGAGATCTCGCGCCGGAAGAACGCGCTCGAGACGTCGTCGCTGCCGGCCAAGCTCGTCGACTGCCGGTCCGACGACGTCGACAAGTCCGAGCTGTTCATCGTCGAGGGCGACTCGGCGCTCGGCACCGCGAAGCTCGCGCGCTCGAGCGACTTCCAGGCGCTGCTGCCGATCCGCGGCAAGATCCTCAACGTCCAGAAGGCGTCGATCAGCGACATGCTGCGCAACGCCGAGTGCGCGGCCATCATCCAGGTGCTCGGCGCGGGGTCGGGCCGCTCGTTCGACCTCGAGGCGGCGCGCTACGGCAAGGTCGTCCTGATGACCGACGCCGACGTCGACGGCGCGCACATCCGCACGCTGCTGCTGACGCTCTTCTACCGGTACATGCGGCCGCTCGTGGAGGCCGGACGTGTGTTCGCCGCCGTGCCGCCGCTGCACCGCGTCGAGGTGTACGGGGCGCGCGGCAAGGGCACCGAATACATCTACACGTACTCGGAGGCGGAGCTGCAGGCCACGCTCAAGCGGCTCGACCGGGCGGGCAAGCGCTACAAGGACGACATCCAGCGCTACAAGGGCCTCGGTGAGATGGACGCCGACCAGCTCGCGGAGACGACGATGGACCCGCGCCACCGCACGCTGCGTCGGGTGACGGCCGAGCACGCCGAGGCCGCTGAGCGGGTCTTCGAGCTGCTCATGGGCACGGACGTCGCGCCGCGCAAGGAGTTCATCGTCTCGGGTGCGGAGTCGCTGGACCGGTCGCGCATCGACGCCTGAGCGGGACGTGCGGCGGGAACCCTGCCCTACGTGGCGGAGGTCTCGTGAGACGGCCCGCCTGGGGGATGTGAGCCCGCCGTAGACTCACGGCTCGTGACGACTCGCCCCCACTGGTCCCGTGTGCTCGTTCTTCCGGCGGCTGCCGTGCTTGCCGCCGGTCTGATGGCCGGGTGCTCCGGCGACCCCGACCCCGCCGACGCGTCCGCCACGCAGGCGAGCGACGCCCAGGCCGCGCAGACGACCGATGCCCCGGCCACCGGGCTGACCGCGAACGCGGACGGTACCGAGGTGTCGTACCAGGGCGTCGCGGGCAAGACGGCGCTCGAGCTGCTCCAGGAGCTGGACCCGACGGCGACGACGTCGGGCGAGGGCGCCAACGCGTTCGTGACTGCGATCGGCGGCCGTGAGGCCGACCAGTCGAAGGAGTTCTGGGCCTTCTACGTCAACGGCGAGCAGGCCGCGGTGGGTGCCGGCTCGTACGAGATGGCGGACGGCGACGAGATCACGTGGAAGCTGGAGGCCTTCTGATGAAGGACCTGTCCCTGCGCGACCTGGCCCACCGCTGGTGGCGGCCGGCGATCGTCGTCCTCGCCGTCGCCGCGGCCGTCGCGTTCCGGAGCCACAAGGACGACCTGGGCCTGTGGCCCAACGTCGAGCTGCTCACCGCGACCGCGTTCCTCGCGGCCGGTCTGCTGCGCCACCGTCTCGCGGCCTTCGCGCCGCTCGCGGTCGTCGTCGTCAGCGACCTGGCGATCGGCAACACGAACATCCTCGCATTCACCTGGTCCGCGTGGGCCGTGATCGGTCTCGGCTCCCTGCTGACGCGCCGCGTGCGCGGCGGCTGGCGCCGGTACGCGGCGGCCCTCGGGTTCGGCCTGGGTGGGACGGCCCTGTTCTACCTGTGGACCAACTTCGGCGTGTGGGTGGCCGGTGGGGGCGTCTGGTACCCGCACACCTGGGACGGGCTCCTGTCCGCGTATGGCGCCGGGCTGCCGTTCCTGCGCCCGCAGCTGCTCGTGAACCTTGCGGTCGTGCCGCTGGCCGCCGTCGTCGTCGCGCTCGTCGAGCGTGCCGAGCGCGCCCGCGCGACCGTGGAGGCGTACTCGGCGGTGTGACCGCGACCGGGGGAGGTTCGCCGTCGCGGCTTGTCGCACGGCCCTCCCCGGGCGACCGTGGTCGCATGAGTGACGACCCCGCCACCGGGTTCCTCGCGGAGCCCGCCGAGCTCACGGAGTCCGCCCGCACCCTGTACGCGGAGGACGTCGACGACGTCGGGTACGTGATGAACCTTTCCCGGGCGTGGGCGCACGACGCCGACGCGGTCCTCGCGCTGACCGGTCTCGCGAGGACGGTCGCGTCGACGGCGGGTCTCACGCCGCGCGAGCGCGGTGTGCTCGTGCTCGCCATCGCTTCGACGGTCGGCGACTCCTACTGCTCGTTGATGTGGGGCAACCGGATGGCCACCTGGGCCTCCCCGGAGGTTGCTGCGGCGCTGCTCTCGGGCCGCGACGACCTGCTGGACCCGCGCGAACGGGCGCTCGCGGCCTGGGCACGACAGGTCGTGTCCGACCCCAACGGCACCGAGGCCGCGGACGTCGGGACGCTGCGCGCCGTCGGGTTCGACGATGCTCAGATCCTCGGCATCACCACGTTCGTCGCGCTGCGGCTCGCGTTCACGACCGTCAACGACGCGCTCGGCGCCCGACCCGATGCGGCGCTGCGCACCTCCGTGCCCGCCGTCGTCGTCGACGCGGTGACGTACGGCAGACCGATCGCGGACTGAGCAGCCGGCGCAGGCGATGTCGAGAACTCCGGCCCGGCTGCGTCCCTGGGGTGACGGCGGTGGCACGCACCGCCCCAGAACCCGAGGATGGCTGACATGCCCAAGTTCCTGTTCCTCAAGCACTACCGCACCGGTCAGACGCCGCACCCGAACGCGGCACACCCCATGAACGAGTGGACCCCTGAGGAGATCAGCGCCCACATCGCGTTCATGGACGCGATGATCGAGGACCTCAAGGCCAACGGGCAGTACGTCGGCTCCGAGGCGCTGTCGCCCCAGGGCACGTTCGTCCGGTACGGCGGCGAGGGAAAGCCGCCGGTCACCGACGGCCCGTTCGCCGAGACGAAGGACCTCATCGCCGGATGGATGGCCGTCGACGTCGAGTCCGAGGAGGAGGCGTACGAGAAGGCGGCGTACCTGTCGTCCGCGCCCGGCTACCGGGGCGAGCCGCTGTACGAGTGGATCGAGGTGCGGCCGTTCCTCACGGACGCCGACATGACCGAGATCACCGGCGAAGCCTGACGCCGTGATCGACGCCGTCCTGCTGCGGGACCTGACGCCGCGGGTCCTCGGCGTCCTCGTCCGCCGCGGAGCCGACTTCGCGACGGCCGAGGACGCCGTGCAGGACGCCCTGGTGGAGGCGGTCCGCCGCTGGCCCGACGGCCAGCCCGACGACCCCTTCGGGTGGCTCGTCACGGTCGCGTGGCGCAAGTTCCTCGACGTGCGCCGGGCGGCGTCGTCGCGGGTTCAGCGGGAGGTCCGGATGACGCTCGAGCCGCCGCCCGGGCCGGCCGAGCAGGCGGACGACACGCTGCTGCTGCTCTCGCGGTGCTGCCACCCGGACCTCACGCCGTCGTCGGCCGTCGCTCTCACGCTGCGGGCCGTGGGCGGGCTGACGACGGCGCAGATCGCCGCGGCCTTCATGGTTCCCGAGGCGACGATGGCGCAGCGGATCTCGCGTGCCAAGCGCACGCTCGCGGGCGCGAGGTTCGACCGCCCCGGGGAGCTCGGGGCGGTGCTGCGGGTGCTGTACCTGATCTTCACCGAGGGCTTCACCGGCGACGTCGACCTGGAGGCCGAGGCGATCCGTCTGGGGCGGCAGCTCCACGCCGCCGTCGTCGCGGACCGGGCGCCCGACGTGGCGGACCGCGAGGCGGCCGAGGTCACGGGGCTGCTGGCGCTCATGCTGCTGCACCACGCGCGGCGCGCAGCCCGGCGCGACGCGTCCGGGGCCATCGTGCCCCTCGACGCCCAGGACCGGTCGCTGTGGGACGCGGCGATGATCGCCGAGGGAGTCACGCTGCTCGGGGACGCGCTGGCCCGCGACGCGCTCGGGGAGTACCAGGCGCAGGCTGCGATCGCCGCGCTGCACGACGACGCCGCCCGCGCCGAGGAGACCGACTGGCCGCAGATCCTGGAGTGGTACGACGAGCTGGCGAGGCTCTCGCCCGGCAACCCGGCGGTGGCGCTCAACCGGGCCGTCGCCGTCGGGCACGTCGACGGGCCGCTCGTGGCGCTGCGCATCGTCGACGGTCTCGACGCCTCGGTGCCGCGCCGCGACGCGGTCGCCGCGTTCCTGCGCGAGCGGGCCGGCGACCGGGCCGAGGCCGCGAGGCTGTACGTCGTCGCCGCCGACGCGGCCACGAGCACCGCCGAGCGGACCCACTTGGTGAAGCAGGCGGCGCGGCTCGCCGGCCGATGACCGCGAGGCCGCGCGGGGCATCGGGGAACTGGGCGAGGAGGCGACGACCCTAGAGCGTGAGGTCGTCGACCGTGCAGGCCGCGACGACCTGACCGTCGACGAGGAGGGAGGCCGTCACGTCGGCGACGGCGCCGAGCGCCGTGGCCACCCCGTCGTCGAGGGACACCCGCGCCGTCATGAGGTCCGTGCCCGAGCCCACCTCCTCCGCGGCCGTGGTGACGATCTCGCTCGAGCGGCCCTCGATGCCGGTCCGACTGGTCACGGCGCGCCCGGACGGTCCGGTGGCCGTCAGCTCCATCACCAGGTC
>CBINDH010000167.1:0-6425 GCA_966249365.1 uncultured Xylanimonas sp.
ACGCGAGGAACCTATCGGGCCGCGACCTGCGGCGACACCCCTCGGGGACAGTTCAGCCGGCGAACGCCGCGAGCTGCACGGCCGCGCCGACGAGCGCCCAGACGGCCGTCGACTGGCGCGCCCAGAGCTGGCCCTCCTCGTCGATCGCGAGGAGCACGTCACCGGTGCCGACCGACGCGCTCAGCCAGCGTGGCTCGGTGATGCCGCTGACCCGGCGGGGCGTGCCGTCGGTCGACGTGCTCAGCCCGCCGACGCCCGCGAAGTACACGGCGGCCGCGCCGGTCTCGTCGTGGCCGAGCAGGGCGAGCACGGCCTCCTCCTGCCAGACCGCCTGCTCGACGTCGCGCACCGAGGCACCGACCGTGGTGGGGGCGGCGAGCGTCGTCGGGACACCGTCCGCGTCCCGTCGGATGCCCGCGACCTGCACCGACGTCCCGTCGTCGCCCTGCGAGACGACCGCGACGCGCGCCCCCTCGGGCGACACCCGCACGGAGACGATCTCCCGCCCTTCGAGCCACGGGACGTCGAGCGCCTTGGGGTCGGCCGACGGCGGCACGACGACGATCGGTCCCCCGACGTCGGCCGACCACACCGCCCCGGTCCTGTCGATCGACGGCGGTACCAGCATGGTGCCCGAGAGCAGCGTCGGCCGGTCCTCGTCGGTCACGCGGACCAGACGGCCGAGACCGTCGCGCACGACGACGACGGTCCCGTCCTGGCTGACCGCGATCTGCTGCGGGTCGAGGCCCGTGAGGTCGACCGAGACCTCCGACGGCTCCAGGGTGCGGCCCACGAGGTTCTTCAGCGTGCCCTCCTGCAGCACGAACGCCTTGCCGGGAGTCCGCGGGAACTGCGGCGTCTCGACGTCGGGGGGCACGACGGGACCGTCGGCGTCGATGAGCGTGACCTCCGGCTCGGCACGGCCGTCCGCCAGCGTCGCGCGCACCTGCGCGGCGAACAGCCCGAGCGTCTCGGCCGGCACCTCGTTGATCTGGTCGGAGAAGTCGACCTCGAGGGCGCCGCCGACGCCCTCGGTCACCGGGCGCGTGAGCCTCGTGCCCTCGGGCAGGATCAGGCTCGCGGCGCCGAGCAGGTAGTCGGGCGGGCCTGCGAGCAGCGCCTGGACCGCGTTGGTGCGCCACGTCGACTGCGGGAACCAGCGCACGTCCGGCACCCACGACGTGAGGTCGGGCGTCGGGAAGTAGAGCGTCGTCACGTGGAAGGTCGCGCCGAAGGTCGGCGAGGGGACGATCACGCAGTCGTCGAGCTGGGCGATGCGCCACTGCCCCGCCTCGCGCTCGAGCTCGAAGGTGAGCTCGTGCGGCGCGGCCATCTCCTCGCTGAACGCGCCGCGCTCGTCGAGCGAGGCGACGGCCCGGGTCCGGGCGTGGACCGTCGTGCGGTCCTCCGGGGGCTCCGTGGCGGCCTCCGCGGCGGCGTCCTGCACGAGCGCGGGCAGCCCGTCGGTCACGAGGACGCAGTTCTCGGGCGACCACGCCTCCGCCGCCATGCGCGTGAGGAACTCGCGGGCGACGTCGAGCCCGGCCGGGAGCGTCGGTCCTGCCTGCGCGGCGAGGAGGAACCCGTTGACGATGGCGTCCGGCTCGGCGTCCTCGGCCGGCCCGCGCGGGATCTGGCCGACGTCGGGACCGCGCGGGACCTCGTCACGGCCGCGCTGCACGTCGCCCGTGACGGGGATCGACGCGCAGCCGGCGAGGAGCGCGGCGGCGAACGCCGCCGCGACGGCGGTGCGGGCTCGGCGACGCGGGCTCACCGGCGTACCTCCAGGTCGGACGGGCCGGACGCGACCCCGTCGCCCGGCGCCGGGTCGACGGGCAGCGTGGTGAGGTCGGGGATCGCGGCCGGCGAGGCGCCCTCGGCGGGCATGACGACGGGGATCTGCCCGGTGGGCAGACCGTGCATCGCACGCGCCTCGGGCACGATGGGCAGGGGCGGGTCGTCGACCGACAGGCCGGCGCGGCGCGGCAGCACCAGCCGGAACGACGCGCCGTGGCCGGGCTTGCCCCACGCCTCGAGCCGTCCGGCGTGCAGGTGGGCGTCCTCGAGCGAGATCGCCAGGCCGAGCCCCGTCCCGCCCGTCGTGCGGGCGCGCGCCGGGTCGGCCCGCCAGAACCGGTCGAAGACGTGCGCGACCTCGTCGGGGGTCATGCCGATGCCGTGGTCGCGCACGACGACGGCGACGGCGTTGGCGTTGCACCCGACCGTGACCTCGACGGGCTTGCCCTCCGCGTGCTCGATCGCGTTGGTGATCAGGTTGCGCAGGATGCGCTGGACGCGGCGCCGGTCGATGTCGGCGACGGCGGGCTCGTCGGGCAGCGTGACCGACAGGAAGACGCCCTTGCGCTCCGCGAGCGGCGTGGCCGTCTCGACGACCGACGCGACGACGCTCTCCAGGTCGCTCTGCTCGACGTCGAGCACGGCCGCACCGGCGTCGAACCGGGAGATCTCGAGCAGGTCGGCGAGCAGCTCCTCGAACCGGTCGAGCTGGGTCTGCAGCACCTCGGCCGAACGGCGCGCGGCTGGGTCGAGGTCATCGCGCGACGCGTAGATGAGCTCGCCCGCGATGCGGATCGTCGTCAGCGGCGTGCGCAGCTCGTGCGAGACGTCGGAGACGAAGCGCCGCTGCGCGGTCGAGAGCGCCTCCATGCGGCGGATCTGGTCCTGCAGGCTCGCGGCCATCTCGTTGAAGGACCGCGCCAGGGTCGCCATCTCGTCGTAGCCCTTGCCGGGCATGCGCTCCGAGAGCTGCCCGTCGGCGAGCCGGGCGGCCGTCGCGGCCGCGCGGCGCACCGGCGTCACCGCCTGCCGGGTCACGAGCCAGGTGATGACCCCGACGAGGGCCAGCAGGGACAGCGCGCCGGCCAGCAGCGTGCGCTGCACGTACTCGAGCGTCTCCTGCTCGGGCTGCAGCGAGTACAGCGTGTAGAGCCCGTAGGTGCCCGCCTGCGGGATGTCGACGACGGCGCCGAAGATCACGCCGGGCTCGGCGAGGCCCGACTCGGACAGCGACGCCGGGATCAGCACGGACTGCCACATCTGGCGGTCGCCGTCGAGCGTGGCCTGGCGCAGCTCCGGGGTGACCAGGGTGTCCATGCCGTCGAGCGAGCTGACGTTGTTGATGGGCGCGAGCGGCACGCCGGCCGAGGCGAGGAAGGACCCGGACGCGTTCGTGGCACCGTTGCGCCGCGGGTCGACCATCGTCTGCGCGAGCGCCTGCACCTCGGCGGGCGAGCTGGCCGGCGACGACGCGAACGACTCGCGCACCGAGCGGGCGGACCGCGTCGACTCGAGGTCGAACTGCCGCACCCGCTGCTCGAACAGCCCGTCACGGACCGTGGTCGACAGGAACCCGCCCAGCAGCGCGACGGCCACGACGCCGATCGCGAGGGCCGTGGTGACGACTCGCACCTGCATCGAGGAGCGCCACCGGTGCACCATGCTCCGGCCCCAGCGACCGAGGACGGCGGAGATCCGCCGCCACAGCGCCGTCACTGCGCAGCGCCCGCCTTGTAGCCGACCCCGCGGACCGTCAGGACGATCTCAGGGTTCTCCGGGTCCTTCTCGACCTTGGAGCGCAGGCGCTGCACGTGCACGTTGACGAGCCGCGTGTCGGCCGAGTGGCGGTAGCCCCACACCTTCTCGAGCAGCACCTCGCGCGTGAACACCTGCCACGGCTTGCGCGCGAGGGCGACGAGCAGGTCGAACTCGAGCGGCGTGAGGCTGATGCGCGTGCCGTCGCGCGTCACGGTGTGACCGGTGACGTCGATCTCGAGGTCGCCGACGAGCAGCCGCTCGGGGCCGGGCTCCTGGGTGTTGCGCAGCCGCGCGCGCATGCGGGCCACGAGCTCCTTGGGCTTGAACGGCTTCGGCACGTAGTCGTCGGCGCCCGACTCGAGGCCGAGCACGATGTCGACGGTGTCGGACTTGGCCGTGAGCATGATGATCGGCACGCCCGACTCGGCGCGGATCTCGCGGCACACCTGCGTGCCGTCCTTGCCGGGGAGCATGAGGTCGAGCAGCACGAGGTCGGGCTGCGCGGCGCGGAACGCCGCCAGGGCGCCGTCGCCGTCCGCACAGAACACCGGGTCGAACCCCTCGGTGCGGAGCACGATGCCGATCATCTCGGCGAGTGCGGTGTCGTCGTCGACCACAAGGACGCGGGACTTCATGCGCCTAGTCTGCCAGCACGAACCTGTGGACGGTGGGCCTTTGACCTGGCTCGGCGCGCTATCGTGGCCGGACCGACCGCCCAGCCTCCGCGGGGAGATCATGACCACGCCCGACCAGCACGGCTCCGACCGCCCCGACGGCGTGCCTCCGGTGCCGCCCGCCGACCCCGTCGCGCCTCCGTCGTCCGGCTGGGGCGAGTCGCCCCGGTACGGGCAGTACAGCCAGCCGCAGTACGGCCAGCCCCGCTACGGCCAGCAGGGTCAGACGCCGCAGCCCGCGCCGACGCCGTACGGGATGCCGGGCGCGCCGTACGCCCCGCCGGCCGACAAGCCGGGCATCGTGCCGCTGCGCCCGCTGACCCTCGGCGAGATCTACGACGGCGCGTTCAGCGCCGTGCGGCACAACCCGGCGGTCATGCTCGGGCTCGCGATGCTCGTGCTCCTCGTGGCGACGGTCGTGGGCGTGCTGGTCGGCCAGCTCCTCGTCCCGGCGTTCACCCGGCTCTGGGGGCCCATCTTCGACGATCCCGCCGTCCAGGACGCGGGCGTGACGATGGGCATCACGACCGGCAGCATCGCGCAGCTCTACGCGTCCGCGTCGGGACTGGGCCTGACCACCCTGCTGGCCGGGCCGGTCGTCAACGGCGTGCTGACGGTCTCGATCAGCCGGTCGGTGCTCGGCGACAAGGCCTCGGTGCGCGAGGTGTGGGGCCGCGTCGCCCCGCGGGTGTGGGTGCTCGTCGGCTGGTCGTTGCTCCTGACGGTCGGGTTCCTCGTCCTGGCGGTCGTCCTGGTGTTCGTGGTGGTCGCCGTCGTCGCCGGCGTCGCGCAGGTGTCGGGCGCCGGAGCGGGCCTGCTGGCGCTCGTGCTCGCCGTGGGAGTGGTCGGCGTCCTGGCGTGGCTGTGGATCCGGCTGCTGCTGGTCCCCCCGGCCCTCGCGCTCGAGGGCGCCGGGCTCGGGTCCACGATCAAGCGCGCGTGGCTGCTCACGCGGGGCTCGTTCTGGCGCGCGCTCGGCATCTACCTGCTCGCGAACGTCATCGTGTGGTTCATCGCGCAGGTGATCTCCGTCCCCCTGACGTTCCTGGGGATGGCGCTCGCCGGGACGCAGGCCGGCGCCGAGGCCGCCACCGGCCCCTTGCTGGTGGTGTCGATCCTGGTCACCGTGATCTCCTCGGCGATCCAGACGATCTTCGTGGCCGGCGTCGTGGCCCTGCTCTACATCGACCTGCGCATGCGACGTGAGGGGCTGGACGTCCAGCTCGCCGCCGCGGCGGCCGCCCAGCGGGGCTGAGCGCGGTGCACGCGGGCGCGGCGGTCGTCGCGCGTCTCGTCGCGGACGTCCCGGTCACCCCGGACCGCGAGACCGCGCGCCGGTGGCTCGTCGAGGAGCTCTCGCGCCCCGAGTACGACACGCAGCCCAGCCTGCTGCAGCGGCTGCTCGAGTGGTTCCTCGGGCTCTTCGACGGCATGGGCTCCCTCCAGGCGCCCCCGTGGCAGGTGCTGCTGGGCCTGCTCGTCGCCGTCGTCCTCGTCGTCCTCGTGGCCCGGTGGGTCACCGGTCCGGTCAGGCTCGCCCGGCGGGCCCGCCGCAGCGGCGCCGTCGTCGCCGCGGACGACGCACGGACTGCCGCGCAGATGCGCCGGGCCGCCGACGACGCCGCCGCGCGCGGCGACTGGGCGGTGGCCGTGGCCGAGCGGTTCCGCGCGGTGGTGCGCTCGCTCGAGGACCGCACGGTGCTCGACGAACGGCCGGGGCGGACGGCCCAGGAGGCCGCCTCCGACGCCGGGGTCCGCCTCCCCGGCCACGCCGCGGACCTGGTCCGGGCGGCGACGCTGTTCGACGCCGTGGTCTACGGCCACCGCGGTGCCACCGAGGCCGACGACGCGAGCCTGCGGGAGCTCGACGCCCGCCTGGCGGCCGCGAAGGTCGTCGCCGCCGGCGCCCGCCCGCGCCCGGACCGGCCGGCGCACCCCGACGGACCCGGCGGTGACCTGTGAGCACGACGCTCGCCGTGATCGGCGACGGCACGACGGCGGCGTCCCGTGCGGGGCGACGCTGGCGGCGCGCCCGGTGGACGGTGCTCGTCCTGGCCTCGCTCGCGCTCGTCGTGGCGGCCCTCGCGGTGACCCGCCCGACGGTGTCGGCCACCGACTACGCACCGGACTCGACGTTCCCGGGCGGGTCGCGGGCGGTCGCCCGCGTGGTCGAGCGGCAGGGCGTCGACATCACGC
>CBINDH010000168.1:0-6417 GCA_966249365.1 uncultured Xylanimonas sp.
CGGAGCTCAACCGGCCAGGGAACCGCTATTCGCCCCGGATCGCCGACGCCAGGGGTTCGCTAACCAGCCCGAGCTGCCACGCGCGGGCACCGCGTCCGCGCAGGAAATCTGAGACCGAGTCTGCGGTGATCTCTGCCGGCGGCGTCCAGCACAGCCGGCGCAGCGCGTCGGGCTGGAGCAGGTTCTCGACGGGCACCTGGTGCTGCTCGGCCAGCGCCGCGATCACCTGCCGCGCCGACGTCAGCCGGTGCGCCGCCTGCGGGTCCCTGTCCGCCCACAGTCGCGGCTGCGGCGGCCCGTCCGACGACGGCCCGCGCAGGCTCGGCAGCGCCGCCTCCGGCAGCGCCATGGCCTGGTCGATGGCCCGCTGCCACGACGCGGCCCGACGACGTTGACCCTTCCCGGCGAACTCGCCGATCTGGACGAGCTGGCCCGCGGTGCGCGGCAGGGCGGTGGCGGCCGCGATGATCGCGCGGTCCGGAAGGACCCTGCCCGGGGCGATGTCCCGGGCGCGGGCGGACGCGTCGCGGGCCTCCCAGAGCGACCGCACCACGGCGAGCCTGCGGCGGTCGCGCAGCGTGTGCGTGCCCGAGACGCGGCGCCACGGGTCGACGCGCGGCGCCGGCGGAGGAGCGGTGCGCACCGCCTCGAACTCCTGGGCGGCCCACTCGGACTTGCCGGCGTCGGCCAGGCGCTGCGCGAGCACGTCGCGCACGTCCACGAGGACCTCGACGTCGAGGGCCGCGTAGCGCAGCCAGTCGATCGGCAGGGGCCGGGTCGACCAGTCGACGGCCGAGTGCTCCTTGGCCAGGCCCAGGCCCAGCGTCTCGGCGACGACGGCGGCCAGGCCCACGCGCTCGAGCCCGAGCAGCCGGGCGCCGAGCTCGGTGTCGAAGACCCGCGCGGGCTGCAGGCCGTGCTCGCGGAGCCCGGGCAGGTCCTGGGACGCGGCATGCAGGACCCACTCGACGTCCCCGACGGCGTCCCCGATCGCGGACAGGTCGGGCAGCGCGACCGGGTCGAGCAGCGCGATGCCGGCGCCCTCGCGGCGGAGCTGGACGAGGAAGGTCGACTGCCCGTACCGGTAGCCCGAGGCGCGCTCGCAGTCCGCGGCCACCGGCCCGGAGCCGCCCGCGAACGCCGCGACGACCTTGGCCAGGCCGGCCGGGGTGTCCACGACCTCGGGCACTCCGCCGGCGGGTTCGGTCAGCGGCACCACGGCGCGCTCGGGGGACTGGTCGACCATCGTCACGGACCTACCGTAAGCCGGACCGGCGCGGGGGCAGGGCGGTGACGCCGTCGGGCAGCGGGGGGAGGCCGCCCGCCGTCGCCATGAGATCGGCCCAGACGCGCAGGTGCGTGCCGAGCGCGGTGTCGGTCGGCGTCCACGACGCGCGCAGCTCGAGATCGACGGCGTCGGGCGTGCCCGCGAGCGCGCCGAAGCTGCTGGAGAGCACACGCGTGATCGTGCCGCCCAGGGCGAGCACGTCGACGCCGGCCTCCTCGATCGTCTCGGTGACCCAGCTCCACGCGACCTCGCCGAGGAGCGGGTCGGCGGCCATCTCGGGCTCCAGCGTCGCCCGCACGAGGGTCACGACGCGGAAGTCGCCCTGCCAGGTGTCCTGCCCGCCGGGATCGTGCAGCACCACGAAGCGGCCCGTCGCCAGCTCCAGCCCGCTGACCACCACCTCGCCCTCGAGGGCCGCGCTCCACGGCGCGACCCGGCCCGGTCCGGGCACCTCCGTCAGGTGCACCTCAGGGCGCAGCCTCGGCCGGCGCATCGACTCCAGCGCGGCCGCGAACCGTGCGGGGAGCTCCCGCTGCTCGGGCGTCACGTCGTCCACGGTAAGCGGCGCGGCACGCATCGAGGGGCAGCCTCGCCGCTGGCCACGCCGTCGATCCCTGATCGTGACCTGCGGCATCGTCCGCTGCCCGCGCCGCACTAGGCTGGGCCAGGTTGCGCGCGCCGCGAGGTGGTGCAGCGGCGGCCGCACGATGACGCGACGACGAGGAGCTAACGAGCAATGAGCGAGACGAGTGCCGGAACCGCGCAGATCGGTGTCACCGGCCTTGCGGTCATGGGCCGCAACCTGGCCCGGAACTTCGCCCGTCACGGGTACACCGTGGCGGTGCACAACCGCAGCTTCGCCAAGACGCAGTCCCTGATCGACGAGGCGGGCCACGAGGGCACCTTCGTCCCGTCGGAGTCCATGGCCGACTTCGTCGCGTCGCTCGAGCGCCCGCGCAAGGTCGTCATCATGGTCAAGGCCGGCGGCCCGACCGACGCCGTCATCGAGGAGCTCGTACCGCTCCTCGAGGAGGGCGACATCGTCATCGACGCGGGCAACGCGCACTTCCCCGACACCGTCCGCCGCGAGAAGGCGCTGCGCGCCCAGGGCCTGCACTTCGTGGGCACCGGCGTCTCGGGCGGCGAGGAGGGCGCGCTCAACGGCCCGTCGATCATGCCCGGCGGCACCGCGGAGTCCTACAAGTGGCTCGGCCCGATCCTCGAGGACATCTCGGCCAAGGTCGACGGCGTCCCGTGCTGCACGTACGTCGGCCCCGACGGCGCCGGCCACTTCGTCAAGATGGTGCACAACGGCATCGAGTACGCCGACATGCAGCTCATCGCCGAGGCGTACGACCTGATCCGCCAGGCGACCGGGGCGTCGGCCGCCGAGATCGGCAAGACGTTCGAGGCGTGGAACGCGGGCGACCTGGAGTCGTTCCTCATCGAGATCACCGCCGACGTGCTCCAGCACGTCGACGCCGAGACCGGCAACGCGTTCGTCGACGTCATCCTCGACCAGGCCGAGCAGAAGGGCACCGGCCGCTGGACCGTGCAGAACGCGCTCGACCTGGGCGTGCCGATCACGGGCATCGCCGAGGCGACGTTCGCCCGGGCGCTGTCTGGCTCGGTCCCGCAGCGCGAGGCCGCGCGCGGCGCGCTGACCGCCGACGCCGCAGCCTGGGACGTCGCGGACAAGGAGGCGTTCGTCGAGGACGTCCGCCTCGCCCTCTACGCCTCGAAGGTCGTCGCGTACTCGCAGGGCTTCGACCAGATCGCCGCGGCGTCCGCCGAGAACGGCTGGGACATCGACCGCGGCGCCATGGCCCGCATCTGGCGCGGCGGCTGCATCATCCGCGCCCGGTTCCTCAACCGCATCACCGAGGCGTACGAGCGCAACCCTCAGCTCCCGCTGCTGCTGGCCGACCCGTACTTCGCCGACGCCGTCGCCCAGGGCGTCGCCGCCTGGCGCCGGGTCGTGGCCGCGGCCGCGACGCACGGCGTGCCCGTCCCGGCGTTCTCGTCGTCGCTCGCCTACTACGACGGCGTCCGCGCCGAGCGCCTGCCGGCCGCGCTCATCCAGGCGCAGCGCGACTTCTTCGGCGCGCACACCTACCGCCGTGTCGACAAGGGCGGCATCTTCCACACCGAGTGGTCCGGCGACCGCAGCGAATCGGAGCAGTGAGCGAGACCGTGGTCAATCCTGTGAACGCAGCCGGGACGGCCGTGGCCGTTCGTCCTGTCATCGTTGGTTCCGACATCGGGGTGTACGCCCTCGCCCGCTCGTTCCACGAGCGGTACGGGGTGCGCACCACGGTGGCGGCGTTCGCCGAGCCGGGCCCCATCGCGGGGTCCGCCATCATCGACCTCGTCCTGTGCGGGACGGGTGCCGAGGAGATCGTCGGTGCCCTGACGCGGATCGCCCGGGAGCACAAGGCCGCCGGGCGCACCGAGACCCTCGTCGCGCTGACGAACATGGACTGGGTGGTGGTCATCCTCGCCCACCACCGGGCCAGGCTCGAGGCCGCGGGCTACGTCGTGCCGTTCGCGGACTCCGCGCTCATCGACCGGATCAGCGACAAGGCCGAGTTCATGGCCGCGTGCACCGCGCTGGGCATCCCGGTGCCTGCGACGGTCATCCAGGACTTCGCCGACGCCGCCGACCCGGCGTGGACCCCGCTGCCGGTGCACTTCGCGTTCCCCGTGATCGCGAAGCCCGCCTCCAGCGCGGACTACCACGAGGTGCGGTTCGCCGGGAAGAAGAAGATCTTCGAGATCGCCGACCAGGCCGAGCTCGACCGGCTCTACGCGTCCCTGCGGGGCGCCGGGTTCAAGGGCCGCTTCCTCGTCCAGGAGATGATCCCGGGCGACGACACCCAGATGCGCTCTGTGACCGCGTACGCCGACACGTCGGGCCGCGTGACCCTGCGCTGCAGCGCGCGCGTGCTGCTCGAGGAGCGGACCCCCGCGGCCCGCGGCAACCCCGCGGCCATGATCGTCGAGCGGATCGACCCGATCCTCGACGCCGCGCAGCGGCTGCTCGAGCACACCGGGTGGCGCGGGTTCGCGAACTTCGACGTCAAGCTCGATCCGCGCGACGGCGTCTTCAAGTTCTTCGAGCAGAACCCGCGCATCGGGCGGAACAACTACTACCTCACCGCCGGCGGCCAGAACCCCACCGAGGTGCTGGTCGACGACGTCGTGCGCGGGATCCGGCGCGCCCCGGTGACCGCGGAGACCGAGGTGCTCTACTGCGTGGTCCCGCACGGCCTGCTCAAGCGGTACGTGCTCAACCCCGTGCTGAACGCCCGCATCATCCGGCTGATGAAGTCGGGCCGCACCGTGCACCCGCTGCGCTACAAGGCCGACGCCGGGTGGCGCCGCCGGCTGTACGTGCTCACCGCGCTCGTCAACCACGTGCGCAAATACCGCGAGTTCTACCCGCTCGAGGCCCTGCGCAAGAACTACGCCGCCAACTCGGCGCCCGCCGCATCGGAGAGGAAGGCATGACCCGCCGTCTGCAGCCCGTCGTCCTCGGCGGCGACATCGGCGCCTACTCACTGGCTCGCGCCTTCCACGAGGCGTTCGGCGTGCGCTCGGTGGTCATCTCGGGCGCCTCGACGGGCCTGGTGCGCCACTCGCGCATCCTCACCCACGTGGTCGAGCCCGGCATCGACGACCCGGAGGCGATCGTCGCGCGGCTGCGCAAGGTCGCCGACGAGCACGCCGACGCCGACCTCATCGTCGTCGCCTCGGCGGACTGGCTGGTCGGCACCCTGGTGGCCAACAAGGACCGGCTGACCGACCGTTACGTCGTGCCCTACGTCGACCAGTGGCTGTTCGAACGCCTCACCGACAAGGAGGAGTTCGGGGCCCTGTGCAAGCGGCTCGCGATCCCGCACCCCACCACGGTCGTGCACGACGTCGCCGCCGGGGGAGAGCCCGACACGTCGGGCCTCGTGTTCCCGGTCATCGCGAAGGCGGCGAGCTCGGCGGCGTTCCACGACGTCGAGTACGCGGGCAAGAAGAAGGTCCACACGGTCGACACGCGCGAGGAGCTGCTCGACCTGCTGGGCAAGGTGCGCGCGGCCGGGTACCAGGGCTCGTTCATCATCCAGGACTACATCCCGGGCGACGACTCCGGGATGCGCATCCTGACCTGCTACTGCGACAAGCAGGGCAAGGTCCGCTTCTCCGCGTTCGGGCACGTGCTGCTCGAGGAGCACGCCCCGGGCGCGCTCGGCAACCCGGCCGGCATCATCACCCAGCTCGGGCCCGAGGTCGTCGCCCAGGCGACGCGCCTGCTCGAGCACGTCGGCTGGACGGGCTTCGCGAACTTCGACCTCAAGTACGACCCGCGCAACGGCCGGTACGTGTTCTTCGAGCTCAACCCCCGCCTGGGGCGCTCGCAGTTCTACATCACGGCGGCGGGCACGAACGCGGTGAAGTTCTACGTGCACGACTGGCTGCGCGGGCTCGACCCGGAGCCGCGCGCCGTGCTCGGCCCCGACGCCCCGGTCAACGGTGACGGCGCGCTCGACCGCGAGCACCTGTACACCGTGCTGCCCGGCCCGCTGCTGCTGCGCTACCTGTTCGACCCGGAGCTCAAGGCGCGTGCGCGGCGACTGCTGCTGACCCGCAAGGCCACGAACCCGCTGTGGTACCGCGCCGAGTGGCATCCCAAGCGGGTGGCGTACCTGCTGGTCGCGCAGCTCAACCACTTCCGCAAGTACCGGCGCCACTACCCTGTGGCCGAGGCACGCGCGAGGTGGGAGGCCGGACGATGAGCGAGCCGTTGGTCGGGGTCGTCGGAGGCGTCGGTCCGCTGGCGACCGCGTACTTCCTCCAGCGCGTCGTCGTCTCGACGCAGGCGGAGCGCGACCAGGAGCACGTGAACCTGGTCGTGCTCAACCACGCGACGATCCCGGACCGCACGGCCTTCGTGCTGGGCGACTCGTCCGAGGACCCCGGCCCCGTGCTGGCCCGTGACGCCCAGCGGCTCGAGGGCTTCGGCGTCGACTTCCTCGTCATGCCGTGCAACACCGCGCACTACTTCACGCAGCAGGTGCTCGAGGCCGTCACGGTGCCGTTCGTGTCGATCATCGACGTGACCGTCGAGGCGGCCCTGG
>CBINDH010000169.1:0-6370 GCA_966249365.1 uncultured Xylanimonas sp.
GGTGCGGGCGTAGGTGGCCGCCGCGAGCGCGTGGCGTGCGGTCCGCTCGACCTCGCGCAGTGCCGTCGACCGCTGGTCCACCTGCCAGAGGTTGACGGCCCCGCCGTCGTCGTCCGTGGCGAGATCCACGATGGCGAGCAGCCTCGTGGCGAGCTGCAGCACGCGCGCCCGGCGGCCGTCGAGCGGCGGCACGGGCCAGGCGTCGGTGGTCGCGCCGCGGACGGCCTCGATGGCGTCGGCGGCGTCGTCGCGCCAGCGTGCGACGTCGAGCCGGTCGAGCGCCTCGGTGGCGGTGATGAGGCTGGTGCGCAGCTCGCGCTCGGCGTCCGCGAGCGAGCCGAGGGCGCCGGCCACGGTGGCGGACCACGATGGCACGGGCAGCACCTGCCACTCGACCATGTGCCCCCGCTCGATGGCGCTGCCGAAGGCGGTGACCTGGGGGACGACGACCCAGGACCCGGCGGGCGTCGCGACCGCGAGGCACTCGCCCGCGTCGGTCGCCGCCTCGGTGGCTGCCGCGGGGACGCCCGCGGGATCGCCGGGAGCGGGCAGCAGCGCGACCACCTCGCGCGGCCCCGTCGACCACGCCGTGACGAGGTCCTTGAGGCTCGCGGTGCTCTCGGCGAAGCCGGGCAGGCCGGTCACGGAGTGGGGCTCGTCGTCGTCCTGCACGCAGCGGACGACGACGCCGGGCGCGACGGCGTCGGCCTGCAGCCACAGGGCGAGCACGGCTGACCGGGGAAGTCCGGTGGGGCTCACGAGCACTCGGTCAGAGTACAGATAGGGTCTGGCACCATGAGCTGGGTTCTCGACCTGCAAGGCGTGACGGTCCGACGTGGGACCACGACCATCCTCGACGCGCTGGACTGGCAGGTGGAGGAGGGCGAGCGCTGGATCGTGCTCGGACCGAACGGTGCCGGCAAGACGACCCTGATGCAGATCGCCTCCGCACGCATGCACCCCACCTCGGGGACGGCGGGCATCCTCGGCGAGACGATGGGGAAGGTCGACGTGTTCGAGCTGCGCCCGCGCGTGGGCCTCGCGTCCGCCGCGCTGGCCGAGCAGATCCCGGGCGGCGAGCGCGTGGCCGACGTCGTCGTCACCGCGGCCTACGGCGTCACCGGGCGCTGGCACGAGGCGTACGAGGACCTCGACACCGAGCGCGCGGTCGAGCTGCTGCGCGCGTTCGACGTCGACGCCCTCGCCGACCGGCTGTACGGCACCCTCTCGGAGGGCGAGCGCAAGCGCGTGCAGATCGCACGCGCGCTGATGACCGACCCGGAGCTGCTGATCCTCGACGAGCCGGGCGCAGGTCTCGACCTCGGCGGGCGCGAGGAGCTCGTCGGGGCGCTCTCCGAGCTCGCGGCCGACCCGCGGTCGCCCGTGCTGGTGCTCGTCACGCACCACGTCGAGGAGATCCCGCCGGGCTTCACGCACATGCTGCTGCTCGGCGCCCACGGCACCGTCCAGGCGTCCGGCCGGCTCGAGGACGTGCTGACCTCGGAGAACCTCAGCGCGGCGTTCGGCATCGACCTGCTCGTGGCCCACGGCGGCGGGCGGTGGCTCGCGCGGGCCGCCAGGCCCGCGGGGAGCGCGCACCGGCGGCACTGACCCGTGGCACCGAGGGTGTGACATCGGGCGAGCCACTGGCCCCGACCCCCTGGCTCCGGTAAAATTCCGGCAAAAGCCCGTGGTTGCACGCGCTTGGTACTGGCTCGCGCTGAAGGGGTCACGATGGACTGGCTGTGGTGGGTGGGCGCGGCGATCGCGCTCGGAATCGTCGAGATCCTGATCTTGGACGTCGTCGTCCTCATGCTCATCGGCGGGGCGCTCGCGGGCGCGCTCGCGGCAGCCCTCGGTGCGCCCGTGTGGGTGCAGGTGGTCGTCGCGTGCGTCGTCTCGGTCCTGCTGGTCGTCACGCTGCGCCCGTGGGTGCTCACGCAGCTGCGCAAGCGCGTGCCGCTGGCCGAGACGAACGCGGCGGCGCAGGTGGGCCGGCGCGCGGTGGTCGTCGCCGACGTCTCGGAGCACGGCGGGCGCATCAAGCTGAGCGGGGAGGTCTGGTCGGCGCGGCTCGAGGACGACGGCATGCCCGGCAGTCCCGTCCTCGCCGTCGGCACGGAGGTGCAGGTGCTCCGGATCGACGGCGCGACGGCGGTCGTCGTCCCGGTGATCGCGTCCAGCACGGCCTGAGCACCGCCTGAGCACGGCCCCCGCCACGGCGTCGCGGCGGGGTCGAAACTACCGAAGGGACCTTAGTGGACAACGTCAACGCCGGTCAGATCGTGGGCTGGCTCGTACTCATCGTCCTGGTGATCTTCATCATCACGGCGCTCGCCAAGGCGGTCCGGATCGTTCCGCAGGCCGTCGCTCTCATCGTCGAGCGGCTGGGCCGGTACTCGCGCACCCTCGACCCGGGCCTGCACTTCCTCGTCCCGTTCATCGACAAAGTTCGCGCGGGCGTCGACCTGCGCGAGCAGGTCGTGTCGTTCCCGCCGCAGCCGGTGATCACCTCGGACAACCTGGTGGTGTCGATCGACACGGTCATCTACTTCCAGGTGACCGACCCGAAGTCGGCGGTCTACGAGATCGCGAACTACATCACCGGTATCGAGCAGCTCACGGTGACGACGCTGCGTAACGTGGTCGGCTCCATGGACCTCGAGCAGACGCTCACCAGCCGTGACCAGATCAACGGGCAGCTGCGTGGCGTGCTCGACGAGGCGACCGGCCGCTGGGGCGTGCGCGTCAACCGCGTCGAGCTCAAGTCGATCGACCCGCCGGCGTCGGTGCAGGGTTCGATGGAGCAGCAGATGCGCGCCGAGCGTGACCGTCGAGCCGCGATCCTCACGGCCGAGGGTGTCAAGCAGTCGCAGATCCTCACCGCCGAGGGTGAGAAGCAGTCGGCGATCCTCCGCGCCGAGGGTGAGGCGCAGGCCAAGGTGCTGCAGGCCGAGGGTGAGTCGCGCGCCATCCTCCAGGTGTTCGACGCCATCCACACGGGTGACGCCGACCCCAAGCTGCTGGCCTACCAGTACCTGCAGATGCTGCCGCAGATCGCGAACGGCCAGTCGTCGAAGCTGTGGGTCGTGCCGACGGAGTTCACCGCGGCTCTCGGCGCGATCTCCAAGGGCTTCGGCGGCTCGGGCCTGCCGGGTGTCCCGGGCGAGCCGGCGGCCGCGTCGCCCGAGGAGTCGGAGGCGACCAAGGTGCTGCGTCGCGAGCGCATGAAGGACCTGGGCGGCGACACGCTGCCCGACCCGGCCGAGGCGCTGCGCGAGGCGCAGCGTCAGTCGGAGGCCGCGGCGGCAGACGCGACGGCGTCGGGGACCCGGTCGGGTCTGCCGTTCGACCCGTCGCACGAGGCCGGGCAGCGCCCGGGGGAGCCGACGATCCCGCCGGCGCCGCCGGCTCCGCCGGTCCCGCCGGCTGACCCCGAGGTCTGATCCTCGAACCCGGACAAGCCCCCGCTCGCTCACCAGCGAGCGGGGGCTTTCCTGTCGCCGCGTCGGCTACTTGCCGAGTGAGCGCTCACTCATCTACGGTGCAACGGTGAACCAGCAGCCGGAGGTCCTACGGCGCCGAGCGGCACCGATGGCTCCCGAGGAGCGTCGGGCCGCGATCATCGATGCCGTCACACCGCTCGTGGAGTCACGCGGCGTCGACGTCACGACGCGCGAGCTGGCCGCCGCGGCCGACGTCGCCGAGGGGACGCTGTTCCGGGTGTTCCCCGACAAGCACTCGCTCCTGGCCGAGGTGGCGATCACCGCGCTCCTGCGGGCGTCCGACCCCGCACGGACGCGTGCCGACCTCGCGGCCGCCGACCTCTCGGTGCCGCTCGTGCAGCGCGTCGCCGCCATCATCGAGCGGGGGCAGGACCGCGTCGAGCAGTCGACGCGGTGGATCGCCGTGCTGCGCACCCTGCACGGCCGCGCCGGCACCACCACCCGCTCCGAGGAGGACGAGGAGCGCCTGCGCGCCCTGCGCACCCGGCTCGTCACGCAGCACGAGCTCCACCGCGTCGTGGTCACCGAAGGGCTGACCGCGGCGCTCGCGCCCGACCTGGACCGGTTGCGCGTCCCCATCGACGTCGCGGCAGCCCTCATCGAGGCGGCGGTCTCCCACCGCAAGCCCGACCCCGACCGGCTGACCGCCGCCCTGCCCGCCGCCGTGCTCGCCGACGCCGTCGTCAACGGCATCGTCGCCCCGCCTGCGCCAGCCCCCGAGAGCGAGGAACGCTGATGCTCGTCACCCTGGCCCGCAGATACCTGCGGCCGTACCTCGGCGCCGTCCTGGTGCTGCTGGTGCTCCAGCTCGCCCAGACGCTCGCCTCCCTCTACCTGCCGTCGCTCAACGCCGACATCATCGACCACGGCGTCGTCCGCGGGGACATCGGCTACATCTGGCGCACCGGCGGGTTGATGCTGGCCGTCAGCCTCGCCCAGGTGGTCGGCGCGATCGGCGCCGTCGTCATCGGCGCCCGGGTCGCGATGTCGTTCGGCCGCGACCTGCGCCACGACCTGTTCACCACGGTGCAGACGTTCAGCGCGCGCGAGGTGGGCAGGTTCGGCGCCCCGTCCCTCATCACGCGCACGACCAACGACGTCCAGCAGATCCAGATGGTCATGCTCATGGGCTTCACCATCATGGTGATGGCCCCGATCATGATGGTCGGCGGTGTCGTCATGGCGCTGCGCCAGGACGTCACGCTCTCGGCGCTGCTGCTCGTGATCGTGCCGGTGCTCGGCGTCGTCATGGGGCTGCTGCTGTGGCGGATGATCCCGTACTTCCGGGCGATGCAGGGGCGGATCGACGCCATCAACGGGGTGCTGCGCGAGCAGATCACGGGCCTGCGCGTCGTCCGGGCGTTCGTGCGCGAGCAGCGTGAGATGGAGCGGTTCGGCGAGGCGAACGCGGACCTCTACGAGACGCAGCTCGGGGCGGGCAAGCTCATGGCCCTCGCGTTCCCCGCGGTCGCGCTCATCATGAACCTCTCCTCGGTGCTGGTGCTGTGGTTCGGCGCCAAGCAGATCGACTCGGGTGCCATGGAGATCGGGTCGCTCACGGCGTTCCTGAGCTACCTCATGCAGATCCTCACGGCCGTGATGATGTCCACGATGATGGTCATGATGGTGCCGCGCGCCGCGGTCGCCGCGGACCGTGCGGGCGCCGTCCTCGACACGACGACGACCGTCGTCGAACCGGACCGTCCCGTCGCCCTCACGTCCCTCTCGGGCGGAGACGGCCCCCGCGGGCGGCTCGAGCTCGACGGCGTCGAGTTCCGCTACCCGGGCGCGGCCGATCCCGTCCTCAGCGACATCGCGTTCACCGCGGAGCCCGGCACGGTCACCGCCGTCATCGGGTCCACCGGCGCGGGCAAGACGACGCTGCTGAACCTGGTGCCGCGCCTGTTCGACGCCACCGCCGGCACGGTGCGGATCGACGGCGTCGACGTGCGCGACCTCGCCACCCGCGACCTCGGCTCGCTGCTCGGTCTGGTGCCCCAGAAGGCGTTCCTGTTCAGCGGCACCGTCGCCTCGAACCTGCGGTACGGCAAGCCGGACGCGACCGAGGACGAGATGTGGGCGGCGCTCGAGGTGGCGCAGGCGCGCGACTTCGTCGAGGCGCTCGACCAGGGGCTCGAGGCCCCCGTCGCGCAGGGCGGCACCACGTTCTCGGGCGGCCAGCGCCAGCGCCTGGCGATCGCGCGCGCGGTCATCCGCAGGCCCCGCGTCTACCTGTTCGACGACTCGTTCTCCGCCCTCGACTACGCGACCGACGCGCGACTGCGGGCCGCGCTGCGGCCGTACACCGAGCGCGCGACGGTGCTGATCGTCGCGCAGCGCGTCGCCACGATCCGCGACGCGGACCAGATCCTCGTGCTCGAGCACGGGCGCATCGTCGGCCGCGGCACGCACGCCGAGCTGCTGGCGGACAACGCGACCTACCAGGAGATCGTGACCTCGCAGATGTCCTTGGAGGAGGCGGCGTGAGCACCCAGGAGACCACAAAGCGTCCGCCCCGCCAGGCCGGCGGGCACGGCGGCCCGGGCCACATGGGCATGGGCGTGCCGGGGGAGAAGGCGCTCGACTTCAGGGGGTCGCTGCTGCGCTTCGCGCGCACCATGCGCCCCGAGCGCACCCGCGTCGTGCTGCTCGTGCTGTGCGGCGTCGCGTCGGTCGCGCTCGCGGTGACCGGCCCGCGCATCCTGGGTCACGCCACGAACGTGATCTTCGAGGGTGTCGTGGGCATGCTGCTCGCGGCCAAGGACGTCCCGGTGGGGACCCCCGGCGCGCAGGTCGTCGACGCTCTGCGCGAGCAGGGGCAGGGCCAGCTCGCCGACATGCTCGCCGGCGTGGGCGACGTCGTG
>CBINDH010000170.1:0-6258 GCA_966249365.1 uncultured Xylanimonas sp.
CGTAGTCGCCCGGGTGGCCGTACTCCTCGGCGGTCTCGAGGGACTTGTCGTGGATGCCGACCATGATCTGGGTGAGGCGGTCCTCGGTGTAGTCGAAGGTCCACGAGTCGCGCGAGGCGTTCTGCTGCATCTCGAGCGCCGAGGTGGCGACGCCACCGGCGTTGGCGGCCTTGCCCGGGGCGAAGAGGACGCCGGCCTCCTGGAGCAGCGCGACCGCGCCGGGCGTCGTCGGCATGTTGGCACCCTCGGCGACGGCGATGACGCCGTTGGCGACGAGCTGCTTGGCGTTGGCCTCGTCGAGCTCGTTCTGCGTGGCGCAGGGGAGCGCGACGTCGGTCGGGACGTCCCAGATCGAGCCCTCGGTCACGAAGCGGGCGCCGGGCTTGCGGGCGACGTAGTCGGCGACGCGGCCGCGCTCGACCTCCTTGATCTGCTTGAGCAGGTCGAGGTCGATGCCGGCCTCGTCGACGACGTAGCCGGTCGAGTCGGAGAAGGCGACGACGTTCGCACCGAGCTGCTGGGCCTTCTCGATCGCGTAGATCGCGACGTTGCCCGAGCCGGAGACGGTGACGCGGCGGCCGTCGAACGACTGGGCCTGCGTGGCGAGCATCGACTGGGCGAACACGACCGTGCCGTACCCGGTGGCCTCGGTGCGCACGAGAGAGCCGCCCCAGGTCAGGCCCTTGCCCGTCAGGACGCCGGACTCATAGCGGTTCGTGATGCGCTTGTACTGGCCGAACAGGTAGCCGATCTCGCGGCCGCCCACGCCGATGTCGCCCGCGGGGACGTCGGTGTACTCGCCGATGTGGCGGTAGAGCTCCGTCATGAACGACTGGCAGAAGCGCATGACCTCGCCGTCGGACTTGCCGCGCGGGTCGAAGTCGGAACCGCCCTTGCCGCCGCCGATGGGCATGCCGGTCAGGGAGTTCTTGAAGATCTGCTCGAAGCCGAGGAACTTCACGATGCCCAGGTACACCGACGGGTGGAACCGCAGGCCGCCCTTGTACGGGCCGAGCGCGGAGTTGAACTCGACGCGGAAACCGCGGTTGATCTGGACGCGGCCGGCGTCGTCGACCCACGGCACGCGGAAGATGATCTGACGCTCGGGCTCGCAGATGCGCTCGAGCACGGCGGACTCGACGTACTCCGGCTTCTTGCGCAGCACCGGCTCGAGGGACTCGAAGACCTCGCGCACCGCCTGGTGGAACTCGGCCTCGCCCGGGTTGCGGTGCAGGATCGTGTCGTAGACGGACTGCAGCTGAGAGTCCATGAATACCTCCGGATTGATCCGACGCGTCGACGCTACGACTCGGCCCGAAGGGAGAGGAGCGGCGTGGCGCACTGTGCGTTCTCCGTAGCGCCCGCGTAACACGTTAGAAACGTTGTTGAAGTGTGAGGAGGTCGTCTCAGGATTCGATACGTCCGCGGGGCCGTGGCGACGAGGTTGTGGAAACGTGGTGAACGGAGCCTGTGGCGGGTGCCGGCGTGTTGGCACCATCGGACCCCCGGGGGGAGGATCGACCGGCCGGCACACCGGCAACCCACCGACGCTAGGGACGCACTGAACCGATGAACGACCTGCTGTACGTCAACGGAGGCAACCCGCTCGAGGGCACCATCACGGTGCGCGGGGCCAAGAATTTCGTCTCCAAGGCGATGGTCGCCTCGCTCCTGGGAGAGACCGCGAGCGTCCTGCGCAACGTCCCCCAGATCCGCGACGTCGGCGTCGTCTCCGGCCTGCTCGAGCTCCACGGCGTCAATGTGAAGTACGACACGGACGCCGGGATCATCGACCTCGACCCCTCGAACGTCGAGTCTGCCCACATGGCGGACATCGACGCGCACGCCGGCGCCAGCCGCATCCCGATCCTGTTCTGCGGACCGCTGCTGCACCGCCTCGGCGAGGCGTTCATCCCCGACCTCGGCGGCTGCCGGATCGGCGACCGGCCGATCAACTACCACCTCGACATCCTGCGGCAGTTCGGCGCCGTCGTGGACAAGAAGCCCAACGGCATCCACCTGCGCGCACCCGAGCGTCTCCGCGGCACCAAGTTCCGCCTCGAGTACCCGTCCGTCGGCTCGACCGAGCAGCTCCTGCTCACCGCCGTCCGCGCCGAGGGCATCACCGAGCTGCGCAACGCCGCGATCGAGCCCGAGATCATGGACCTCATCGCCGTCCTGCAGAAGATGGGCGCGATCATCTCCGTCGACACCGACCGCGTCATCCGCATCGAGGGCGTCGACCGGCTCGAGGGCTACCACCACACCGCGCTCGGCGACCGCATCGAGGCGGCCTCCTGGGCCTCGGCGGCCCTCGCCACCGGCGGCGACGTCACCATCAAGGGCGCCACGCAGCCCGAGATGATGACGTTCCTCAACACGTTCCGGAAGGTCGGCGGCAAGTTCGACGTCCAGGACGACGGCATCCGCTTCTGGCACCCCGGCGGCGAGCTCCGCCCCATCGTCCTCGAGACCGACGTGCACCCCGGGTTCATGACCGACTGGCAGCAGCCGCTCGTCGTCGCGCTGACCCAGTCCACCGGCCTGTCGATCGTGCACGAGACCGTCTACGAGAACCGGTTCGGGTTCACCGAGGCGCTGCGCCAGATGGGCGCCACCATCCAGACCTACAAGGAGTGCCTGGGCGGCGGCGCGTGCCGCTTCGGCCAGCGCAACTTCCACCACTCCGCCGTGATCTCCGGCCCGACGCCGCTCGCTGCCGCCGACATCGAGGTGCCCGACCTGCGCGGCGGGTTCTCCCACCTCATCGCGGCGCTCGCCGCCAAGGGCACCTCGACCGTGCGGGGCATCAGCCTCATCGACCGCGGGTACGAGAACTTCCAGGACAAGCTCGTCGCGCTCGGCGCCGACGTCACCCGCGGCTGACCCGACCGTCCGACGGGCCTCGTGCACCCCGGTGCGCGGGGCCCGTCGCTCTTCCCCCGGACAGCGGTCTCTGACAGTCTCGGGCAGCGTGACCCTCTCCAGCGGCGGTACCGACGGCACGACGACGACACCCGACCGCGCGCGGGGCGCCCTCCTCGGCATCCTGCTGCTCGTGGCGGCGAGCGCGGTCCCCGCGGCCGCAGCGCTGGCGTCACCCGAGTTCCACCAGGACACCCGTCAGGTCGTCACGGCGGCCCTCTACGTCTCCGCGCTGCCCACATTGGTGCTGGCCGTCGCGGCGTCCGTCCGCCGGGGCACCGGGCTGCTCCTCGCGGCGACCGGGGTGGCCGTCGTCCATCTCGTCGGTGCCGTGGTGCTCCTGGTCGCCCTCGGGCACGGCGACGGGGAGGCCGTCCTCCGCGTCACGGTCCAGCTCGTCGGAGCCGTGGTGGGGCTGGGCGTCGCGTGGTGGAGGACCCGGGACCGGCGGGTGGGTCTGCTCGTGGCGCCCGCGATCATCGTCGCGGGCCACCTGATCGCCGTCGTCGCGCCGCTCGACGCCTTCAACACCACCTGGTGGATGCTCTTCGCGCCGTACAACGTGCTCGGCGCCCTGCCCGTGATCGGCCTGCTCGTCGTCGCGCTGCTGCTCGGGCTCGTCGGGCGCGACGGCGACGGTCGGGCCGACGCGCGGGAGGAGTCGTCTGCGGGCGAGTCGGCCGGCGCGGACGGTGCCAGCGCTGGGCCGTCCGCAGACGGCCCGCCCGGGCCCGGTCTCCTCGCCGCCGAGCCGCCCGTGGGCCAGTCGGCGCGGTCGGCGCGTCTCGCCGGTGCGGCCGTCCTGGCGATCGCGGCCGCGGCGGCGCTCGACGTGCCCGCCCTGTTCGCCCACGGCCCCGGAATCCGGCCCGGTGGCGCCGGGGTCGCCTTCCTGGTGCTGCAGCTGGTCGTGGCCGCCGTGCCCGCCGCGCTCGTGCTGGCCGCGGGTGCCGCGGCGTCGGGCCGGCGATGGCTGCTGGTCCTCGCGAGCCTCGCCGGCGCGGGCCTCGTCGTCGGGCTCGGCGCGGCGTCCACCGTCGGGGGAGCGCGGCCGGCCGCTGGGCTCGTGGTGCAGATCCTCTGCCTCGCGGTGGCGCTGGTGCTCGCCTGGATCGCCCGTGGGCAGAGGACGAGCCTGCGCTGGGCCGCGGTCGTGCTCGTCGTCGTCGCTGCCGTGCCGTGGGGCTCCCTGCTCGACGCCGACGCACGGCTGTACCAGGGCGACCCGAGGTTCTGGCGGCTCTTCGTCGAGCCGCACCTGCCCGCCCTGGCGGCCGTCGTCGCCGCAGCCCTGGTGGCCCTGGGGAGCCGCTGGACGCGGGTCGCGGGTGCCGTCGTCCTCGCCGTCCTCGTCGTCGACGACCTGGGGACGCTGCTCGACCAGGCAGCGATGCTGCGCCGTCTGACGGCGCTGAACGGGCTGCGCGTCGCCGCGCACCTCACCGCGTGCCTGCTCGCGGTGGCCGCGGCCGCAGCCGTGCGAGTCCCGGCGGCGCGGCCCCGTCCGGCCGAGGCGGGGGTCCGGGCACCGGACGCCTGACCCGTCGTCGAGCCAGACGCGCGCGGGTAGGCTCTGGGTCCGTGCCCATCGCTCGTCCCGACTCCCGCGCCTACCGCGTGATCGCGTGGATCGTCCGCCACCTGATGTTCGCGATCTCCAAGCCCGAGTGGACGCAGACGCAGAACCTGCCCCGCACCGGGGGGTTCATCGCGGCGGCCAACCACGCGACCGAGCTCGACGCGCTGACCTTCGCGCACTTCCTCTTCGACCAGGGCTACGAGCCGCGCATCCTCGCCAAGCGGGGCCTGTTCACCACCCCGCTGATCGGCTCCCTGCTCCGGGCCACCAACATGATCCCCGTCGACCGCGGCTCCGCCGAGGCGGGCCGGTCGCTCGAGGTGGCACGCGAGGAGCTCGAGGGCGGCGCGTGCGTCGCGATCTTCCCCGAGGGCACCATCACCCGTGACCCCGACCTGTGGCCGATGGTCGGCAAGACCGGTCTCGCCCGGCTGGCGCTCGCCACGCAGCAGCCCGTGATCCCGGTCGCGCAGTGGGGCGCCGGCGACATCCTCGCCCGGTACGCCCGCCTGCCGCGCCTCTTCGGGCGCAAGCGCACCCACGTGCGCGTCGGCCCCGCCGTCGACCTCTCCGACCTGTACGACCGGCCGGCCGACACGGCCACCCTGCGCGAAGCCACCGAACGCGTCATGGACGCGATCACGCGCGAGCTCGAGGTGCTCCGGGGCGAGAAGGCCCCGCAGGCGCGGTTCGACCTGCGCCTGCACCCCGAGTACAAGACCAAGCAGACGACCTACCCGCCCGTGGAGCGCCCGTGACACCCGTAGCAGTACTTGGCGCCGGAGCGTGGGGCACCACCTTCGCCAAGGTCCTCGCCGACGCCGGGCGTGAGGTCCGGCTGTGGAGCCGGGAGGAGTCCGTCGCCCGCGCGGTCAACGAGCAGCACCGCAACGACGAGTTCCTGCCGGGCATCGACCTGCCCGCGTCCATCACCGGAACCTCCGACCCCGCCGTCGCGCTGGCCGGCGCCGGCATCGTCGTCGTCGCCATCCCGTCGCAGGTTGCGCGCGGGGCGCTCGAACCGCTCGCGCCGCTCATCGAGCCCGACGCCGTCGTCGTCTCCCTCATGAAGGGCGTCGAGCTGTCGACGGACAAGCTCATGAGCGACGTCGTCTCGGAGGCGCTGGGCGTGCCCGACGACCGGATCGTCGTCGTCTCGGGGCCCAACCTGGCCAAGGAGATCGCCGTCGGGCAGCCGACCGCGACCGTCGTCGCCTCGACGAACGAGGAAGCGGCCAGGCTCGTCGCCGCGGCGTGCGGCAACTCGTACTTCCGCCCGTACACGAACGACGACGTCGTCGGCATCGAGCTGTGCGGCGCCGTGAAGAACGTCATCGCGCTGGCCGTGGGCATCTCGCAGGGCATGGGGTTCGGCTGGAACACGGCCGCGACCGTCATCAACCGCGGGCTCGTCGAGATGACCCGCCTCGGCGTGGCGCTCGGCGCGCGGGCCGAGACCTTCGCCGGGCTCGCCGGCATGGGCGACCTCGTCGCGACGTGCGCGTCCCCGCTGAGCCGAAACCACACCGTGGGCAGCAACCTCGGCAAGGGGCTCTCGCTCGAGGAGGCGATCGCCGCGACCGGCGGCACCGCCGAGGGCGTGAAGTCGTCGCAGTCGGTGCTCGAGCTCGCCACCAAGCACGGCGTCGAGATGCCCATCACCGCGGGCGTCGTCGCCGTCGTCACGGGACAGCTCCCGGTCGAGGCGCTGGGCCCGATGCTCCTCTCCCGCCCCCAAAAAGCGGAAGGCGTCT
>CBINDH010000171.1:0-6205 GCA_966249365.1 uncultured Xylanimonas sp.
CGTGCTGCGCGAGGTCGATGCCGCCGACCTCGTGCTCCTCCGAGACCCGCCAGCCCATGGTCGCCTTGAGGGCGATGCCGATGACGAGCGTCAGGACACCGGAGAAGATGAGGGCGACCACCGCGATGATGACCTGGACGACGAACTGCTCGAAGCCGCCGCCGAGGAACAGGCCCGACCCGTCGGCCAGCAGGCCCACACCGATGGTGCCCCACAGGCCCGCGACCAGGTGCACGCCGACCACGTCGAGCGAGTCGTCGTAGCCCAGCTTGTACTTCAGGCCCACGGCCAGGGCGGAGAGCACACCGGCCACCGCGCCGAGCACCAGGGACGTGACCGGGTTGAGCGCACCCGCGGCCGGGGTGATGGCCACCAGGCCGGCGACGACGCCGGACGCGGCGCCGAGCGACGTGGCGTGCCCGTCGCGGATCTTCTCGGTCAGCAGCCACGCCATCATCGCGGCGCAGGTGGCGGCCGTCGTGTTGACCCAGGCGAGGCCCGCGGTCTCGTTGGCGCCGAACGCGGAGCCGGCGTTGAAGCCGAACCAGCCGAACCACAGGAGCGCCGCACCCAGCATGACGAACGGCAGGTTGTGCGGACGCATCGGCTCCTTGCCGAAGCCCTTGCGGTTGCCGATGACCAGCACCAGCATCAGCGCGGCCATACCGGCGTTGATGTGCACGACCGTGCCACCGGCGAAGTCGATCGGCGCGACAGTCGCGGCGCCGTCGGTGACGCCGAAGATCTTGGCGGCCAGCCCCGACTCGGCGCCCGACAGCAGACCGCCGCCCCACACCATGTGGGCGAGCGGGAAGTAGACCAGCGTGACCCACACGCCGGCGAACACCAGCCAGGTCGCGAACTTCGTGCGGTCCGCGAGCGCGCCCGAGATGAGCGCGACGGTGATGATCGCGAACGTCACCTGGAAGGCGACATCGATGGCCTGCGGATACCCGCCCAGGCCCTCGACCGGGACGCCGTCGGCGACGAGCGTGCCGGACAGGCCGAACTGGTCGAACGGGTTACCGAAGATGCCGCCGACGGACGCGCCGTACGACATCGACCAACCCCAGAGCACGTAGACGATGCCGACGACGCCGATCGCGCCGAAGGACATCATCATCATGTTCAGCACGGACTTGCCACGGACCATGCCGCCGTAGAAGAACGCCAGTCCGGGCGTCATCAGGAGCACGAGCGATGCTGACATCAGCATCCACGCGGCATTCCCGGTGTCCCACTCCATTTCACAACCTCCCTCGCCAGCCCCCGCGGCCGGACGGGTCAACCGTGGGGCACGGGCGTTGCTGGCGGGGTGTCGGTCAGTTTCGGCGGTGTAACAGGCAGGGGCGGCGGCGTTAAGGTCTGGTTTCGCTGGCGCAGGGTGTCCGCCATGCGAGACGCGAGGTGGCGGTCCGGCCGTCACAAAGACCGAGCGTCAGTCCCCGAGGATGCCGTCGACGAACTGGGCCGCGTCGAACGGCGCCAGGTCGTCCGGTCCCTCGCCCAGGCCCACGAGCTTGACCGGGACGCCCAGCTCGCGCTGCACCGCGACGACGATGCCGCCCTTCGCGGTGCCGTCGAGCTTGGTCAGCACGATGCCCGTCACGCCGGCCACCTCACCGAACACCCGGGCCTGCTGCAGCCCGTTCTGCCCGGTCGTCGCGTCGAGCACGAGCAGCACCTCGGTCAGGGCGGCCTCGCGGGTGATGACGCGGCTGATCTTGCCGAGCTCGTCCATCAGCCCGGCCTTGTTCTGCAGTCGCCCGGCCGTGTCGACGAGCACGACGTCGGCGCCCTCGGCCTTGGCGTGCTTGACGGCGTCGAAGGCGACGGCGGCGGGGTCGGCGCCGTCCCGGTCGGCCCGGACGGTGTGCACGCCGACGCGCGATCCCCAGGTCTCGAGCTGGTCGGCGGCCGCCGCGCGGAACGTGTCGGCCGCACCGAGGAAGACGTGCTTGCCGTCCGCGACGAGCACGCGCGCGAGCTTGCCCACCGTCGTCGTCTTGCCCGTGCCGTTGACGCCCACGACGAGGACGACGCCCGGGACGCCGGGCTCGGCACCCTGGGTGTGCACGGTGCGGTCGAGGTCCGGGCCGACCAGGGCGATCAGCTCCTCGCGGAGCATCGCGCGCACCGCGGCGGGCTCGGCGACGCCCTCGACGCGCACGCGGGTGCGCAGCGCGTCGATGAGCTCCCCCGCGGGGCCGGCACCGACGTCGGCGAGCAGGAGGGTCTCCTCGAGCTCGTCCCAGTCGTCCTCGGTGAGGTGGTCGCGCGACAGGACGGCGAGGAGGCGGGCGCCGAGCGGCGAGCCGGAGCGGGCGAGGCGGTCGCGCAGCCGCACGAGCCGGCCGGCGGTCGGCGCGGGACGCTCGACCTCGACCGGCGGGGCGGCGGCCTCGGCCGTCTCCTCGACGACCCCCGGTTCGGGCTCTGCGGCGGGAGGCTGTTCCTCGACCGCCGGCCGCTCCGCCACGACGGGCGGGAGCTCCGTGCGCCGGCGGGCGCGCGGGATGACGAGGGCCGCGACCGTCCCGAGGACGACGACGGCGAGGAGCGGGATGAGCCAGGGCAGAACGTCGGTCACGGGCCCCAGTCTCCCAGAGTCCGCGGCGAGGTCACCGGCGCGTCACTCGGGGGCGCGCACCGTCCCGACGTTGATGTGGCGGGTCGCCTGCTGGCGGGCGCGGGCGAGCACGTCGGCGAGCTGCTCGGCGTCGACATACCCCGGGCCGTTCTCGACGCGGTCGGCGAAGAACGCCTCCATCGTCGTGTCGACGGGCCGCGCGGCACGGCCGCCGCGGTGCCGCAGGCCGGCGCGGAAGGCGTTCCAGAACGCGGTGATGCCGCTGCCCTCGGGGGCGTCACCCGGTACCCCCTGGCCACGCTCCATGACGCTCGCGATCAGGAAGACCGCGGTGAGCAGCACGATGGCAGACAGCAGCCAGACGATGAGGGTGACCATGTCACCAGTTTCGCTCACGGTCTCGAAAAAGGTCGGACGAGGACGTGGCGATCCCGTAAAAGGCTCAGGCGTCGGCCGTCTCGCGCATGCGCTGCGAGATGACCGTCGTCACACCGTCGCCGCGCATCGTGACGCCGTACAGCGCGTCCGCCACCTCCATCGTCCGCTTCTGGTGCGTGATGACGATGAGCTGGGAGTGGGTCTGCAGCTCGCGGAAGATGTCGAGCAGGCGGCCCAGGTTGACGTCGTCGAGCGCGGCCTCGACCTCGTCCATGATGAGGAACGGGCTCGGGCGCGCCTTGAAGATCGAGACGAGGAACGCCACGGCCGTCAGCGACCGCTCGCCACCCGAGAGCAGCGACAGGCGCTTGACCTTCTTGCCGGCCGGGCGCGCCTCGACGTCGATGCCCGTGGTGAGCAGGTCGGACGGGTCCGTGAGGACCAGCCGCCCCTCCCCACCGGGGAAGAGCTGCGGGAACACCCGCTCGAACTGGGCCGCCGTGTCCTGGTACGCCTCCGCGAACACCTGCTGGACGCGCTCGTCGATCTCCTCGACGATCCGCAGCAGGTCCTGGCGTGACTTCTTGAGGTCGGCGAGCTGCTCCGTGAGGAAGCTGTGCCGTTCCTCGAGCGCCGCGAACTCCTCCAGCGCGAGCGGGTTGACGGTGCCGATCCGGGCGAGCGCGCGCTCCGACTGGGCGAGGCGCTTGGCCTGCTCCTCACGCACGTAGGGCAGCGGCTCGGGGTCGGGCGCGTCCTCGGGCCAGTCCTCGGGCCGGGGCACGGGCACCAGGCGGTGCGGTCCGAACTCCTCGACCAGCGTCTCCGCGTCGGTGCCGAGCTCGTCGAGGGCGCGCTGCTCGAGCTGTTCGAGGCGGGCGAGCTGCTGGGCGCGCGCGACCTCGTCGCGGTGCGCGACGTCGGTGAGGTCGCGCAGCTCGCCCGCGAGCCGGTCGACGTCGGCGCGCACGGCCTCGAGCGCGGCGGACTGCTCGGTGCGGGCCTGCTCGACCGCGGCCCGCTCCCCCGCCGCACGGTCGATGGACCGGGCGACGGCGGCCAGCGCGACGGCCGCGTCGTCGCGCACCTGGGCGGCGACGCGGGTCTGCTCGGCGCGCTCGCGGGCGCGCTGCGCGGCCTTCTCGCGCGCGGCGCGTTCGGTCGCGGCAGCCCTGGCCAGGCCCTGTGCGCGGCCCGAGACGGCGCGGGCACGCTCCTCGCTGGTGCGCAGCGCCAGGCGCGCCTCGGTCTCGGCGGTCCGGGCCGCCGTCGCCTCCCGCTGGGCGGCGTCGCGCGCCTCGGTGGCCGCGGCGACGGCCTCCTCAGACTCCCCCGGTTCCTGTTCGGCGACCTCCAGGCGCTCGGCGAGGCTCGCCAGCTCGGCCTCGTCGGCCGCGCGCCGTTCCCTCGCCTGCGCGAGCGACGTGCGGAGCCGGTCCGCCACGGCGCGGGCCGCGCGCGTCACGGACCCGAGCGTGCCGAGCTGTTCGGCGACCGCGGCCAGCGCCGCGTCGGACTCGTGCAGCCGGTCGAGGGTCTCGTCGTAGCGGCGCTGCGCGTCGTCGAGCCGCTCGCGGGCGCCGGCCAGCGCGAACCGGGCGCGCTCGCCGCGCGCTGCGGCGTCGTCGGCCGCGGCGCGTGCCTCGTCGAGAGCCGCCTGCAGGTGCAGCACGCTCGGTGCCGCTGCGGAACCGCCCGCGGCTCGCGTGCCGCCCAGGAGGTCACCGGAGCGCGTGACGGCGACGAGGTCGGGGTTGCCCGTCACGAGCGCCCGCGCCGCGACGAGGTCGTCGACGACCACGACACCGTCGAGCAGGGTGCGCAGCGCGCTCGCAGCGGGACCCGTCGCGGAGACGACGTCGACGGCCCACCGTGCCCCCGCGGGCAGCCCGCGCCCGTCGGCGGCAGGACGCTCGGGCGGCGCCGCGCGGTCGCCGACGACGAGGGCTGCCCGCCCGGCGTCGTCGTCGCGCAGCAGGCGCAGGGCGTCGACGGCGGCGTCGAGCGACTCGACCGCGACCGCGTCCGCGAGCGGGCCCAGGGCCGCCGCGACGGCGTCCTCGTAGCCCGCCGTGATGCCCAGCAGGGCGGCGACCGACCCCAGCACACCCGGCGGGTTCGCGGCCAGCAGCGCACCCGCGCCGTCCTTGCGGTCCAGGCTCAGGGCCAGCGCCTCGACACGCGCGGTCGCCGACGCCCGGTCCTTGTCGGCGGCGGCCGCCTCGGACTCCAGGTCCGCGACGGCGGCGTGCGCCTCGTCGAGAGCGACGGCCGCTGACTCGTGCGCCGCGTCCAGCCCCTCCTCGCCGGCCTCCGCGCCGACCACCTGCGTCTCGAGAGCCGCGAACTCGCGCGTGGCGTCACGCTCGCGACGCTCGGCCTCGTCCAGGGCGGCGCGCACGCGCTCGATCTCGGCGTCGGCCGCCTCCACCCGGGAGCGGCGGGCCGCGACCTGCCCGGCCAGCCGCGCCAGGCCCTCCCGCCGGTCGGCGGCACCGCGATGCAGCGCGGCGAGCGCGCGCTCGGCGGCGTTCGCGGCGTCCTCGGCCGCTCCCCGCGCCTCGACCGCGGCGGCGAGCGCGGCACGCGCCGCCTCGACCTCACGGTTCAGCTCGGCCTCGGACGCGCGGGCACGCTCGGCCTGCGCCTCGAGGTCGGCCGGGTCCTGGCCGCGCTGCTCGGGCTCGACCGTGCCGAGCAGGCGCACGCGCTCCTCGGCGAGCGTCTGGGTGCCGCGCAGCCGCTCGCGCAGCGAGGACAGCGCGTGGAACGTGTCGGCGGCACGCGACGCGGCCGCCGCCGTGCCGGCCGCCGCGACCTCCAGGCGCGCGAGCTCGGCCCGGGCCGCGTCGAGCGCCCGCTCAGTGGCCTGCTGCCGCTCGCGCACCGCGGCCTCGTCGGCACGTTCCGCCTCGAGCTGGGCGACGAGCTGCGCGAGGTCGTCGGCCAGCAGACGCGCCTTCGCGTCCCGCAGGTCGACCTGGTACGACTTCGCCTTGCGCGCCGCCTCGGCCTGCCGGCCGAGCGGTCCGAGCTGCCGGCGCAGCTCCGCGGTCAGGTCGGTCAGGCGCGCCAGGTTCCCGGCCATCTGGTCGAGCTTGCGCAGCGCCTTCTCCTTGCGCTTGCGGTGCTTGAGGACGCCCGCGGCCTCCTCGATGAAGCCGCGCCGGTCCTCGGGGGTCGCGTGCAGGATCGAGTCGAGCTGGCCCTGCCCGACGATCACGTGCATCTCGCGGC
>CBINDH010000172.1:0-6194 GCA_966249365.1 uncultured Xylanimonas sp.
ACCCGCGCCGTCGTGACCCTGGGAGCCGCCGCGGCGATGTTCGCCGCGGGGAGCTGCTGGGTGGTCGCGGCGATCGGCCTGGTCGCCCTGAGCATCAACCGGTTCATCCTGTCGGGGCTGTCGGCCGGGCTCCCGAACGTCCTCGACCGCGAGCTGCTGCTGACGGCGAACTCGATCGTGCCGACGCTGGGCGCGGGCGCCACCTTCGTGGGCGGCGCGGTCGGCCTGGTGCTGGGGCAGCTCATCCCGGCGGGCAGCGTGCGCGACGGCGTCGCGCTCGTCGTCGCCGCCGTCCTCATGCTCGCCGCCGCGCTCTACGCGCTGCGCCTCGGGCCCAGCCAGCTCGGCCCGCTGCACCCGCGCCGCACCCCGATCCGCGACGACGTCGTCGTCGTCCTTCGGGACCTGGGCCAGGGCGCCCGGTACCTGGCCGCGCGCGTGACCCCTGGCGAGGGGCTCCTCGCGATGGCCGCGCACCGGCTGCTCTACGGCGTCGTCTTCATCGCCTCGGTCCTCATCGCCCGCAACCTCCTGGACCCGGGCGACCTCGACGCGGGCATCCAGACGTTCGCGGTGATCGTGGGGCTGACGGGCGTCGGCGGCGCGGTCGCCGTCGTCATCACGCCGACGATCTCCCGGTACACCGGCCCGCAGGTGTGGGTCGGGCTCATGCTGCTGTTCGCGGCGGCGTCGCAGCTCATGCTCGCCATCAGCTACGCGCGGTGGATGGTGTACCTGTGCGCGGGCCTGCTCGGGATGGCGGCGCAGGCGGCGAAGATCGCCGTCGACACGATCGTCGCGACCGACACGCACGACGACTTCCGCGGGCGCGCGTTCGCCTTCTACGACCTGCTCTTCAACGCGGCGTTCACCGGCGCCGCGGTGCTCGCGGCCCTCGTCGTGCCCGACGACGGGTGGTCGCGCGAGCTGTTCCTCGTGCTGGCGGGCGCCTACGTGGTGTGCGCCGTCGTGGTGCTCGCGAAGTTCGCCCGGACGCCGCGCGACGTCGACATCACCCGGTTCGGCACCGATGACTCCGACCCCGCCGAGGCGTCTTCCACCCGACCGCAGGGAATACCTCAACCCGATCAGGCGTAGGCACCATCGGTCGTGTACAGCGTCGCCGCGGTCACCATCGCCCGCCTGCCACGAGGAGGACCCCCATGGACGCCCCTGCCAGCGCCGTGCTCGACAGAGACTCCGTGACGTCGGGGAAGCTCCCGCGTGCACACTTCACCGCGATCGCGCTGCTGCTCGCCTCGGCGTTCGTCGTCATCCTCAACGAGACGACGATGAGCGTCGCGCTGCCGCCCATCATGACCGACCTCGGCGTCACCGCGGCGACCGGCCAGTGGCTCACGACCGCGTTCATGCTGACCATGGCCGTGGTCATCCCCGCGACCGGCTTCCTGCTCAACCGGCTGGGCACCCGCGTGTCGTACCTGCTCGCGATGTCGCTGTTCTCCGCAGGGACCGCCCTGGCGATCGTCGCGCCGTCGTTCGGGCTGCTCGTGGTCGCGCGCGTGGTGCAGGCGAGCGGCACCGCGATCATGATGCCGCTGCTCATGACGACGGTCATGAACCTGGTGCCCGCCCGCCAGCGCGGCAAGGTCATGGGGAACGTGTCGCTCGTGATCTCGGCGGCGCCGGCCCTCGGACCCACCCTGTCGGGTGCCGTGCTCGATCCGCTCGGCTGGCGCGGGGTCTTCGGCGTCGTGCTCCCGATCGCCATCACGGCGCTCGTCGTCGGTGCCGTGCTGATCCGCGACGTCTCCGAGCGTGAGCAGAAACGGCTCGACGCGCTGTCCCTCGTGCTGGCCGCGCTCGCGTTCGGCGGGCTCGTCTACGGCCTGTCGTCGCTCGGCGAGGCCGCCGCGGGGGCGGCTCCCGTGCCGCCCGCCGCCCCGCTCGCCGTCGGCGTCGTGTTCCTCGGCCTCTTCGTGTGGCGTCAGCTCGTGCTGCAGCGCGTCGACGACGCCCTGCTCGACCTGCGCGTCTTCGCCTCGCGCGGCTTCGCGACCGGGCTCGGAACGCTCGCGGTCGCGATGCTCGCGATGTTCGGGTCGTTCATCGTGCTGCCGCTGCTGCTGCAGCGCTCGCTCGGGCTCGAGCCGCTCCAGACCGGCCTCCTGGTGCTGCCCGGCGGCCTGGCGATGGGTCTGCTCGGGCCCGTCGTCGGCAACCTGTACGACAAGGTGGGGCCGCGCCCGCTCGCGCTCCCCGGCATCGGGCTCGCGACCCTCGCGTTCGCCGGCCTGGCCACGGTGGGTCCGCAGACGCCGTGGTGGTTCGTGCTCGCGGCGCACGTGGTGCTCTCGCTCGGGCTCGCGCTGATCTTCACGCCGCTGTTCACGACGGCGCTCGGGTCGCTCTCACCGCACCTGTACTCGCACGGGTCGGCCGCCGTCGGCACGGTCCAGCAGCTCGCCGGCGCGGCCGGCACGGCGATGTTCATCGCGCTGCTCACCGCCCGCTCGACGACGCTCGCCGAGGCGGGTGCCCACCCGGCCGAGGCGCTGGCGGGCGGGGCTCGACTGGCGTTCGTCGTCGGCGCCGCGGTCATCGCCGCGAGCGCCGTCCTGGCGGTGACGCTGCGCAAGCCTGCGGTGGCGGAGACGGACGTGCCGGTCGGTCACTGAGCGGAACGCGCGGCCCACCAGGCGCGCAGCTCCTCCTCCGCCCGCTCCTCCCCGAGGGGTCCGTGCTCCATCCGCAGGGCCAGGAGGTGCTTGTAGGCCTCGCCGACGACGCGGCTCGGGGGGATCCTGAGGATCGCCATGATCTGGGTGCCGTCGAGGTCGGGGCGGATCGCGTCGATCTCCTCCTGGGCGCGCAGCGCCTCGATGCGGCGTTCGAGGTCGGTGTAGGAGTCGGCGAGGCGCTGCGCCTTGCGCTTGTTGCGCGTGGTCGAGTCGGCGCGGGTCAGGCGGTGCAGCCGTTCGAGCAGGGGTCCGGCGTCGGTGACGTAGCGGCGCACGGCGGAGTCGGTCCAGACGCCCTCGCCGTAGCCGTGGAAGCGCAGGTGCAGCTCGACGAGGCGCGAGACGTCCTTGACGACCTGCTTCTCGTACTTGAGCGCCTTGAGCCGGCGCGCGACGAGCTTGGCGCCGACGACCTCGTGGTGGTGGAACGAGACCCCGCCGCCGGGCTCGAAGCGCCGCGTGGCGGGCTTGCCGACGTCGTGCAGCAGGGACGCGAGACGCAGGACGAGGTCGGGTGCCGGCACGGGGCCGTCGGGCCCGGTCTCCTGCGCGATGGCCTGCTCGAGCACGGTGAGGGTGTGCTGGTAGACGTCCTTGTGCCGATGGTGCTCGTCGATCTCGAGCTGCAGGGCGGGCAGCTCGGGCAGGACGTGCTCGGCCAGGCCGGAGTCGACGAGCACCTCGAGGCCGCGCCGGGGCCGGTCGGACAGGATGAGCTTGGTCAGCTCGGCCTGCACCCGTTCGGCGGAGACGATGGCGATGCGGCCGGCCATCGCGACGAGCGCGGCGAGCGTGCCCGCCTCGACGGTGAACCCGAGCTGGGCGGCGAACCGCGCGGCCCGCATCATGCGCAGCGGGTCGTCGTCGAACGAGCGCTCGGGGGCGATGGGGGTGCGCAGCACGCCGCGCGCGAGGTCGCCGAGCCCGTCGAACGGGTCGACGAACGTCAGGTCGGGCAGGCGCACGGCCATGGCGTTGACGGTGAAGTCGCGCCGCGACAGGTCGCCGTCGAGCGTGTCTCCGAACGCGACGACGGGCTTGCGCGACGCCGGGTCGTACTGGTCGGACCGGTAGGTGGTCACCTCGACGACGACGTCGTCCGACGACGAGCCGCGGGCGAACCGGCGCGCGCCGATGGTCCCGAACTCCTTGCCGATGTCCCAGTGCGCGTCGCCCCAGCGCGCGAGCAGCGCCTCCGTCTCGTCGGGGGTCGCCGACGTCGCGAAGTCGAGGTCGTTGCTCGACCTGCCGAGGAACGCGTCGCGCACGGGGCCGCCCACGAGGGCGAGCTCGTGCCCGGCGTCACGGAAGATCGTCCCGAGCTCGATCGCGGCGGGGGCCATGGAGGTCAGCGTGCGCAGCGCGCGTAGCAGCAGGTCCTGCTCAGGGGTCGACACAGGACACGATTCTCCCCGATCCGCGGGCGCGGTGCGTTCCACGACGCGGCACCGGCTGCCCGCCGGGCGGATCCGGGTCCGGTCATCGGTAGGGTTGTCGTATGCATGGGGTGGCGACGGCGGGCGACGAGCGAGATCCGCGCCCCGCTTCTCCCCCGGTGCCGCCGGGGGGCAGCCCGCTGCGTGTCGATCCGGCGACGCTGCGGCCCTCCCCCGCGACCGGTGGCCTGGCGTCGGTGCCCGCGCCGTCGTCGTCGCACTCGGGTCACCTGCCCGTCGTCGAGGAGACGTCGGCCGGCGGCGTCGTCGTCCGACCCCCCGCCGACGGCGAGGACGGGCCCCAGGCCGCGGTCATCGTGCGGCGCAACCGTGCCGGTCGCCTGGAGTGGTGCCTGCCGAAGGGCCACCTCGAGGGCACCGAGACGCCGCCCGAGGCCGCGGTGCGCGAGGTGCGCGAGGAGACTGGGATCGCGGGTGAGATCCGCACTACGCTCGGCGTCATCGACTACTGGTTCTCCGGCGAGACGAGGCGTGTCCACAAGGTGGTGCACCACTACCTGCTCTCGATGACGGGCGGCAGGCTCACGGTCGAGGACGATCCCGACTCCGAGGCCGAGGACGCCTTCTGGGTGCCCGTCGCGACCCTCCCCGACCGGCTGTCCTACCCCAACGAGCAGCGCCTCGCCGTCGTCGCGCGGCAGCTGCTCACCCGGACCCCGGGCCTCGCGACGCCCGAGTCGGCCTCGTGAGCCGGCCTCCTGCCCCGACCGGAGAGCGCGTCAGGACGGGGAGCCCGTTCGCGGCACGCGCCGTCGCCGTCGTCGCCGCGCTCGTCGCCGCGCTCGTCGCCGTGCTCGCGCCGGCGGCGGTGCTTGCTCCGCCCGCTGCGGCCGACACCTCCCCGGACCCCACCCCCACCCTGCGGCTGCAGACACTGAGCCCGTCCGTTGCGCACCCCGGTGACGAGCTCGAGGTCGTCGTGCAGGTGGCCAACCCGACGAGCGCCGTGCTCGAGGGCGCGCGCGTCGACCTGTGGGTCCACTGGCGGCGTCAGGTCTCGCGCAGCGCGCTCGAGGACTGGGTGGCGGGCGACGAGACGCGACCCACGGGCGCCCGGCAGGCCTTCGAGGACCTGCCCGCGCTGCCGCCCGGCGCGAACGAGGAGATCACGCTGCGGGTGCCCGTCGACGCGCTCGAGCTCCAGGACACCGTCGCCGGCCCGGTCAACCTCGCGGTCACGGTGCGCTCCGAGGACGGCGAGCGCCTCGCCCAGCTGCGCACGTTCCTCCTGTTCGACCCGGTGCGCTCGGACGAGGTCGAACCCGGCTCGGAGCAGGTCCGCCTCTCGCTGCTGACCGCCATCACCGGCCCCGCCGTCGACCCTGCCGACCCGACGTCGACCACCGACCTGGTCGGGCGGACCGGTGCGGGCTCCGCGCTGACCCTCACCAGCGCGGCGGTCGACGTCGCGGAGCAGGCGACGGGCGTACCGCACGCGCTGGCCGTCGCGGTCGACCCGGCGCTCGTCGCGACCGCCCTGGAGTCGGACAACACGCAGGTCGCCGCGTGGGCGCAGGGCGTCGCCCGCCTCGGCGACGTCACCGAGGTCCATCCCCTGCCGGCCTACGACCCGGACCTCGCGGCCCTCGCCCACGCCGGGCTGGGCGCGGGCGGGATCGCCGGAGCGACCTCGACCCCTCTGCCCGGCGGCTGGTCGGTCCCGTCGACGTGGAGCGCACCGCTCGCGTGGCCCGTGGGGCCCGACGCACCGGACATCGCCACCCTGGCCGCGGGGCGCGCGGCGGGCCTGGACACCGTGGTCGTCGAGTCCGGGCTCGCGCCGAACGTCGGCACGCCGACGGGCCTCGCGACCGTCGCCACCGACCAGGGCGACGTCACCGCGCTCGTCGCCGACCCGCGGATCTCGCAGCTGCTGGCCGATGCGACGCACCCCACGATCACGTCGGTCGTCTCCCCTGCGGAAGCGCTGCAACGGCTGCTCGCCGAGACGGCCGTCGTGTCGGCCCAGAACCCGGACGATCCTCCGCACCTGCTGGCCGTCCTGCCGCGCGGCTGGGCCCCCCACCCTGACGCC
>CBINDH010000173.1:0-6174 GCA_966249365.1 uncultured Xylanimonas sp.
GTACGGGGTCCGCCCCGGCTCGGGGCCACCGGACTCCGGCGTGCGCACCGCACTGACCACCCACCCGGCGGCGAACGCCACCGCGACGAGCACCGCGGTCCCCGCGAGCGCCGTGCCCTTGTTCCACGGGGCGCCGACGACGTCGAGGACGATCGCCAGGACGGCCAGGATCCCGACCGAGACCGGGGGCGCCGCCAGCAGGATCCACAGGCGTCGCAGCCCGATCGCCCACACGAACGCCGCACCGGGTGCCAGCACCCAGAACGCGGCGAGCAGGAGCTCGTCCGCAGCGGACCACCAGCTCACGGCCTCACGCTCCTTCGGGTCAGCCGCACTTGTCGATCCGGTAGACCCGCGCGGTGCCGCCGCTGTCGACCAGGGTGAAACCCGACGCCGTCGGCGCGGCGTCCGGGATGCCGCTGTACAGGGCGTGCGTGACGTTGTCGGGCCAGAAGACGTACCGGTCGACGTACAGATGGGTGACGCCCAGGCGGTTCAGGGCGGCGCACACCTCGGGGTCCGCGCCGATGCCGTCGAAGTGCCGGGCGAGGAACGTGGCGTCGGCGGTCCATCCGCCGCGCATGTGCGTGAACACGACGGGCACGTCGGCGATCGCCCAGAGAAGCGAGCTGCCGGTGAACGGGTCGCCGAGCACGAGCGCGTCGTCGGGCAGCACGTCGTCGAGGCGTTCGACCATCGTCAGCTCGTCGCGCGAGAAGAAGTAGTCGGTGTTGGTGAGCGCCTCCTGGTGGTACCACCGCAGGGACGCCTCACGGCCCTGCTGTCGCAGGGCTCCCGTGGCGACGAACGTGGCGGCCGCGACGGCGAGCACGGTGCCCGACGCGACGGCAGGCCGCCACCGGGCGTCGCGCACCCACCGCTCGACCAGCGCCGCGGGGACGGCCATCCCGACCCCGGCGGCGACCGCGACGACGACGGTCGCCGCGCCCAGCAGTCGCAGCTGCTCCCCGTACCACGGGCGAAGCAGCTCGGGCCACGTCTGGGACACGCTGAGCCCGGCGAGCACGAGGACCAGGGCGAGGGCGACGAGGAAGCCCCATCTCCGCTTGACCACGGCCGCCGCGGTGCCGACGAGGGTCAGCAGGGCGAGCACGGTGCTCCACCCGCCCGACCCCAGCGCGCCGTCGCCGATCGCCCACGCCACGCCGCCCAGGAACGAGTCGGTCGCCTCGCGGCCCCAGACGGGGATGTGCCTGGTGGACACGACGAACGCGACCGCCCACATCGCCAGCCACAGGACGGCGAACACGGCGGGCAGCACACGGAGCCCTCCGCGCAGGGCACGGCGGATACGGACGAGCTCCGGGACCAGCATCGGCGTGACGACGATCGCGTAGACCAGCGCGGCGTTGGGCTGGGAGAGCGCGACGCCGATACCGGAGAGCACGACGGCGACGACGTAGGGCGCCCAGTGACCGTGGCTGTGCGCGGCGTCGCAGACGCGCCGGGCGCACAGGAACGTCAGGGCGACCGCGGGCCAGACGAGCGCGTAGCCCAGCGCGTTGGGCCACAGGACGCCGACCGCGAGCAGGTTCGCCGGGAACGCGGTGAACGCGCTGCCCACGAGCGGCACCGTGAACCCGAGCCACGGCCAGGTCGGGAACAGCGCCCGCGCCGCAGCAGCGAGCGCGACCGGCCACACGAGGGCGGCGATGACGAGCGAGACGGCGTTGGACGCGACGACGATGGAGCTCGTCGTCGCGAGCGCCGTGACCGAGTGCCAGGCGGCGGGATAGACCGTCGCGCCACCCGCGGGGTTCGCGACGATGCCGAGGTAGAGCGACGACGCGTTGCCGGTGTCGATCGCCAGGCGGACCGCGTTGAGGTGGAAGACCGTGTCCCACGTCTGCGCGGGCAGGTCCGGCTGGCCGATGCCGCGCACGACGGCGAGCGCGCCGACCGCGCCCGCGACGACGACGCCGGCGACCGTCCACCACAGGCCGGGGCCGAACCGCGCCCGCTCCTCGTCGTCGGCCCCGCCACGGCGCCGCACCACCAGGCCGACGACGGCGGCGAGCGCCACGGTGACAAGGACGCAGACGAGCGCGGACAGCCGGTTCCACCCGATGCCCAGGGGCGCGAGGACGATGGGCCAGAACGCGAGGACGCCGACGGAGATCGGTGCCGCCCCGAACAGCGGCCAGGACCCGCGAAGCCCGAGGGCCCGGCCGACCAGCAGGCCGGGGAGGAACATCCAGGCGACGGCCAGGGCGATCTCGTCGGCCGCCGCGAACCAGCTCATCCGGCCACCTTCGACGCGGCCGCGGCCGTCACGTCACGCACCGGTGACGGACGACCCGGCGCCGAGCACGATGCGGGGCGTCCCGGCCCAGAGCGTGCCGTCGCTCACGTGACGGCCGTCCACCAGGAGGCGCACGCCCGGCAGGTCGGCCGGGGCGAGGGTGCGGTAGTCGGCGTGGTCCGTCTGGACGACGGCGACGTCGGCCGGCTCGCCCACGTGGTACGCGGCGAAGCCCAGCTTCGCGAGCTCCTCGTCGGTGTAGAGCGGGTCGTGGACCAGCACCTCGGCGTCGCGGGACCGCAGCGCCTCGACCGTCGCGAACACGCCGGAGAACGCGGTCTCCTTGACGCCGCCGCGGTAGGCGGCGCCGAGCACCACCGCACGCAGGCCGGTCAGCGAGCCGAGGATCTCCTCGGCGCGCGCGACCATGCGCTCGGGCATCTCGGCGTTGACGCGGCGCGCGTCGCGCACGATCGTCGCGTCCGGGTCGACCGACAGGTACAGACGCGGGTACACGGGGATGCAGTGGCCGCCGACGGCGATGCCGGGGCGGTGGATGTGGCTGTACGGCTGCGAGTTGCTCGCCTCGATGACGGCGTGGACGTCGATGCCCTGCTTGTCCGCGAACAGCGCGAACTGGTTGGCGAGGCCGATGTTGACGTCGCGGTACGTGGTCTCGGCGAGCTTGGCGAGCTCGGACGCCTCGGCCGAGCCGAGGTCCCAGACGCCGTTCGGGCGGGCGAGGTCGGGTCGCTCGTCGAAGTCGAGCACCGCCTCGTAGAACTCGCGCGCCTTCTCGGCGCCCTCGGGGCTCAGCCCGCCGACGAGCTTGGGGTACTTGCGCAGGTCCGCGAACACGCGGCCCGTGAGCACGCGCTCGGGCGAGAACACCAGGTGGAAGTCGGTGCCCTCCGTCAGGCCGGAGATGTCCTCGATCATCGGCTTCCAGCGGTTGCGGGTGGTGCCCACCGGCAGCGTCGTCTCGTACGAGACGAGCGTGCCCGCGGTCAGGTGCTCGGCGAGCGACCGGGTCGCCGCGTCCATCCAGCCGAAGTCCGGCTGCGCCGTCTCCTCGTCGACGAACAGCGGCACCACCAGCACGACCGCGTCGGCACCGGGCACGGCGTCCGCGTAGTCGGTCGTCGCGCGGAGCCTGCCCGCGGGGACCAGCTCGGCGAGCTTCTCCGCGAGGTGCGCCTCCCCCGGGAACGGCTCCTTGCCGGCGTTCACCGTCGCGACGGTCTCGGCGTTCACGTCGACGCCGATCACTTCGTGGCCCTTGCTCGCGAACTGCACGGCGAGCGGCAGTCCGATCTTGCCCAGGGCGATGACGGCGATGCGCATCGAGAGAGTTCCTTCCAACGACGTGGTGGTCCGTCCGTCGACGGACCGAGATGCGCTGTGACCAGCGCGTGGTGGTCGAACCACCCTGCAGGATACGCGAGCCGTGCCCCCGGTTGAGCCGCCATCGCCCTCCGGCGTCCGGCTATGTGCGCCGCAGCGCGGCGGCCCGCTCGTACGCCGCCGTGTACCCCGCGACGACCCGTTCCGCACTGAACCGGTCACCGATCGTCGCGGCGATCTCCTCGGCGGTGAGGCCCGCTGTCGCGGCGACGGCCTTCTCGACGCCGTGGGCGTAGGCGTCGGCCGTCCGCTCCTCGACGAGCAAGCCGTTGCGGTCCTCCACGTAGTCGCGCATGCCCCCGACGGAGCCGACCACCGCCGGCCGCCCGTGGACGATCGCCTCGGCACCCGAGATGAAGAACCCCTCGGCACGCGTCGGCAGGAGGAAGAGGTCGTGCGCCGAGAGCTGCGCGGGGACCTCGTCGGGCTGGAGCGGGCCCGTGAGCTCGAGGTGGCGCCGCACACCGAGCTCCTCGGCGCGCGCGAGGGTCGCGTCGCGCAGCGGGCCCCCGCCCACCCACGTGAGGCTGGCGTCGGTCCCCCGGCGGCGCAGCTCCGCGAGCGTCTCGACCGCGAGGAGCGGGTCCTTGCCGGGCACGAGCCCGCCGACCGCCACCAGCCGCAGCGACGACGACGCGGCGCGGCGCTCGACCAGGGTGGTGGCGGGCGGCACGATGCACGGGACGATCCCGATGCGCTCGTGCCGGAAGCGCTCGACCCCGACCTGCATGTGGCCGCACGTGGCCGTCACCCAGTCGGGTCGCCTCAGGAGCCGGCCGATCACCGCGATGACCTTCTGCCCGCGGGGTGAGAGCGTCCACGGGTTGGCGATGCCTCCCCAGTGCTCGGTGTGGACCCACGGCTGCGCCGGCCGCCGCAGCGCGAACGGGAGGAGAGAGGAGAACGCGGCCGTGTGGACCACGTCGGCACCGGCCAGGTGACCCCGCAGCCGCGACGACGCGGCGATGATCGACGCGGGGTTCCACGTCGCCATCGGGAGCCGGTGGACGCGCACGCCGTGCTGGGTCTCGGTGCGCGGCCCGCCGTCGTGGAGGGTCGGCGCGACGAGGTGCACGACCTCGACGTCGTGCACCGCGGCCAGCGCGACGGCGTCCTTCTCGACGAACGCCCCGGAGTACGGGCTGGCAGCGTTCGGGTACCAGGTGGTGACGACGACGACCCTCACGTGCGGCTCCCCTCGACCGCGGCACGGCGCGCGCTGCGGATCTGTCGCGCCACGGCGTACCCGGCCATGAGCGAACGCAACGGACCGTGGCGGTGAAGGAGCCGCAACGGGTTGTGTGTGAGCAGCGCGCCCGCTGCCAGGTACCGGGACCGTCCCGCGAACGCCGCGCGCAGGTCGTCCGCCGTCGCGTCCTCGCGCAGGGCGCACCGCAACGCACGATGGTCCCGGACGGCGAGCAGCCCGAGCACACCGGGTGCCCAGGCTCGCAGGCGAGCCACCGCCGCGGCCACGTCCGCGCGGTCGTCGGGATGCAGACCGGCGTCACCGATCCGGCGCTCGATGGTGCCCAGGACATGGACGCGCACGATCTTCGCGGCCACCGCCCTGCGGGCAGCCGTCGACATCTGCCGGAACACGGGCGCCTGCTCGATCGCGTCCAGGTAGGCCAGGTCGTCGCCCGCGCGGCCTCCCGCTCTGGTCACGCGGTCCGTCTGGTCGTCGTGCTCGAGGTAGGGCGGGCTCGCCGGGTCGAAGACCACCCGGGCACCGCAGAACCAGAGGTGGAGGCCGTAGGCCTGGTCGACACCTCGCGGGAGGCCCACGGGATAGCGCAGGTCGTCGAACCGGGCACGACGCAGCAGCCCGAGCGGTGCCGTGCGCTCGAACAGGCGGTCACGGTCGCCGTCGAGCACGTCGGGGCGGCGCACACGCACGCGCGGCGACGGCACCGGCCCGCCCGTGACGCGGTAGATCGGCGCGACGACGACGTCGGCCGCCAGCCGGTCGGCGTGGCTGACCCAGGCGTCGAGCGCGCCGGGGGCGAGCTCGTCGTCGGAACCGACGACGCTGACGAACTCCGCGGTCGAGACCTCGAGGCCCTTGTTGAACGCGTTGGCCGGCGACCGGACGCCGTCGAGCAGCTCGACCACCCGGACCCGGGGGTCGTCGGCGAGCGCACCCAGCCGACCGCGCACGACGTCGGCGGCGATGTTGTGCGCGACGACGGTGACGCGCACCGGGACGTCGTTCGCCAGCGCGGAGGCGACCGCGCGCTCGACCGGGCGGGTCGCACTGTGCACGCCGAGGAAGACGTCGACCCGGGGCGTCTGCGGTGATGTCACGCCGCCACCTTCCTGGGCGGCGCGATGGCCGCCACGGCGGTCGCCCAGGCCTCGGCGGCCCGCTCGGCCGAGGCCTCGGCCGCGGCGCCGTGAGAAGCCGACTTCCACGACGACACGAGGTCCGGCGTCAGCGTGTCGATCTCTGCCGCGAGGGAGGCTGCGTCGAAACCGTCGGCCACCGCACCGATACCGAGGTCGCG
>CBINDH010000174.1:0-6158 GCA_966249365.1 uncultured Xylanimonas sp.
GCTGCTCCCGACGCTCGCGCCGATCGCTATGTAGTACATCGCCAAGCAGATGTCTGGCGGCGGCCTGCAGCACGCCGCGCCGCAGGCCGCGCAGGCGTCCGGCGGCGGCCTGGACATCGGCAACCTGCTCGGCGGCCTGCTCGGCGGCGGCGGCAGCGGCAGCAGCGGCGGTGGCCTCGACATCGGCAACCTGCTCGGCGGCCTGCTGGGTGGCGGCCGACGCTGACGTCCCACCCCTGCGCCCCGTCGGCATGACGCGGACGCCCGGCGGGCCCGGCCGACGGTCGGGACCCGCCGGAGCGGTCCACGTCCCGGCGGGGCGCACGCATGTCCGGCGTGACGCGCCTCGCTTTGGCGATCGGGCCCGTCCCGGCTAAGATTGCGAGTCGTTGTGCTCTAGTTCCGACGTCCCGCGATCGCAGCGCGCCCACTCGCACATGCCGATCGCACAGGCCGGGGCGTCACCATGGAACCTCCCGCGCACGACGACTGACTCTTCGGGCACCGCTTCTGGCCCGACGACACCGAACACGAAAAGGTTACGAACCGTGCGTACGTACACCCCGAAGCCCGGCGACGTCCAGCGCGACTGGTACGTCATCGACGCGACCGACGTCGTCCTGGGCCGTCTGGCAACCCAGGTTGCCACCCTGCTGCGCGGGAAGCACAAGCCGACCTTCGCCCCGCACGTCGACGGCGGTGACTTCGTCATCGTCATCAACGCCGACAAGGTTGCCCTCTCCGGCAACAAGCGGAACACGAAGCTGGCCTACCGCCACTCCGGTTACCCGGGCGGTCTGCGCTCCGTCGCCTACGGCGAGCTCCTCGAGAAGAACCCCGAGCGCGCCATCGAGAAGGCCGTCCGCGGGATGATCCCCAAGACGACCCTCGGCCGTCAGCAGCTCGGCAAGCTGAAGGTCTACCGCGGTGCGGAGCACCCGCACGCGGCCCAGCAGCCCAAGCCGTTCGAGATCAGCCAGGTTTCGCAGCAGGCCTGAGCCGCTGCTGAAGAGCGACACGAAGGATCCGTAAAGTGGCAGAGACCACCGTCGACACCATCGACACCGAGCTGGACGAGACGCCCAGCACCTACACGACCGAGACCGAGGCGCCCGTCGCCAACCGCGGTCAGTCCATCACGGCCCCGGGCCAGGCCCTGGGTCGCCGCAAGGAGGCCGTGGCGCGCGTGCGCCTCGTCCCCGGCACCGGCCAGTGGAAGATCAACGGCCGCACCCTCGAGGACTACTTCCCGAACAAGGTGCACCAGCAGCTGGTGAACTCGCCGCTGAAGCTGGTCGAGGTCGAGGGCCGCTTCGACGTCATCGCCCGCATCACGGGTGGCGGCTCGTCCGGCCAGGCAGGCGCGCTGCGCCTGGGCATCGCCCGCGCGCTCAACGTGATCGACCGCGAGGCGAACCGCCCGGCCCTGAAGAAGGCCGGCTTCCTCACGCGCGACGCCCGCGTCGTCGAGCGCAAGAAGGCCGGTCTCAAGAAGGCCCGCAAGGCCCCGCAGTACTCGAAGCGCTGATCGAGAGCGTTTCACGAACAGCCCCGTCGGACCCTCGGGTTCGGCGGGGCTGTTCTGCTGCCGGACCCCCAGGGCCCGTGCGGCGGCTGGCGCGTTCGAGCGCGTCTACGATGCCAGGTGCATTCTGTGCGAGGAGGAACTGACTGATGGCACGACTGTTCGGCACCGACGGGGTGCGAGGGCTCGCGAACCGCGACGTCACCGCGGAGCTTGCGCTCGCGCTCGGCAGCGCGGCTGCGCACGAGCTCGCCACGACCCCGCAGGCCCCTGGCCACCGGTCGCGCGCCGTGCTGGGCCGCGACCCGCGTGCGTCGGGCGAGTTCCTCGGCGCGGGCGTGACGGCGGGTCTCGCGAGCGCGGGCGTCGATGTGATCGACCTGGGCGTCCTGCCGACGCCGGCGCTCGCGCACCTCGTCAGCGAGCTCGACTGCGATCTCGGCGTCATGATCTCCGCGTCGCACAACCCCATGCCGGACAACGGCATCAAGTTCTTCCAGCGCGGCGGCCTCAAGCTCGACGACGCGGTCGAGGACCGCATCGAGGCCTGGATCACCGAGACGTGGGAGCTGCCCACGGGCGCCGCCGTCGGCCGGGTGCGCGTGGACAACGGCAGCGCCGTGGGCCGCTACGTCGAGCATCTCGTCTCGAGCATCGGCACCACGGCGGACCACCGGCCGCTCGAGGGCCTGCGCATCGCCGTCGACGCCGCCAACGGTGCCGCGAGCGTCGTCGGGCCCGAGGCGCTGCGCCAGGCGGGCGCCGACGTCGTCGTCATGAACGCGAGCCCCGACGGCCGCAACATCAACGAGAAGGCCGGGTCGACGCACCCCGAGCAGCTCCAGGCCGTCGTCGTGGCGGCCGAGGCGGACTTCGGCGTCGCGTTCGACGGCGACGCCGACCGCTGCCTCGCCGTCGACCACGGCGGCGTGCTCGTCGACGGCGACCAGATCCTCGGCATCCTCGCGCGCGCGATGAAGGCCGAGCAGCGTCTGCCGCACGACACGCTGGTCGTGACCGTGATGAGCAACCTCGGCCTGCTGCTGGCGATGAAGGAGTCCGGCATCAACGTCATCCAGACGGCCGTGGGTGACCGCTACGTGCTCGAGGAGATGCGGGCAGGCGGGTACGGGCTCGGCGGCGAGCAGTCGGGCCACATCATCCTCGCCGAGCACGCCACCACGGGCGACGGCGTCCTGACCGCGCTGCACCTGGCTGCCGAGGTGAAGCGCTCCGGGATGCGCCTCGCCGAGCTCGCGGCGCAGATCCCGCGCCTGCCGCAGACGCTCCTCAACGTCAAGGGCGTCGACAAGGACCGCGCGAGCACCGACGAGGGCGTCCTCGCGGCCGTCGACGCCGCCGAGAAGCTGCTGGGGGAGACCGGGCGCGTGCTGCTGCGCAAGTCCGGCACCGAGCCGCTCGTGCGCGTCATGGTCGAGGCCGCGACGCAGCAGCAGGCCGACGGCGTGGCGGACTCGCTGGCCGCCGTGGTCCGGGAACGGCTCGCGCTGTGAGACCGGGCTTCGACGGGGGAGTCGACCGCGAGCTCTACGACGCCGTCGCGGCCAAGATCCGGTCTGCCGGGACGACGGGCGTGATGCCGATCGTGCAGGCCGGCGACCCCGTGCTGCGCCGGCCCGCGACCTCCTACACGGGGCAGCTCGGCGACCTGCTGCCCGCGCTGGCGGAGGTCATGCGCCGCACCATGCACGCCGCGCCCGGCGTCGGGCTCGCCGCCCCCCAGGTGGGCATCGGGCTCGCGCTCGCCGTCGTCGAGGACCGCGGGAGCGAGACGGACCCGCGCGAGCGGACACCCCTGCCCTTCCGGCTGCTCGTCAACCCGTCGTACGAGCCCGTCGAGGAGGCCGACGGCGGCGCGCCGCGGCGCGTGCCGTTCTTCGAGGGCTGCCTGTCGGTCGAGGGGTGGCACGCGCTCGTCGCGCGGCACCACCGCGTGCGCCTGCGCGCGCAGGACATGGTCGGCCGCCCGGTCGACGAGGTGCTGACCGGCTGGCCGGCCCGCATCATCCAGCACGAGACCGACCACCTGCGCGGCGAGCTCTACCTCGACCACGCGGTGCCGCGCTCGCTCGTCAGCAACGCCAACCTGGTGTCGATCTGGGCCGGTGCGCCCGACCCGGCGCCCGTTGCGGCGGCGCTCGGGTTCGAGCTGCCCTGATCGTCGCCCGCGTGGGCGCGGGCCGTGAAGCCGGGGTGAAGGTTCGCTGAACCAGGGTTCGCCCAGGGTGCTCCCGGACATCCGGTGGCGGTGCCCGCACCTACGCTGGTTGCTGGGCGCCGCCCGGAGCCCCCTATCGTGAGGAGACCCGCACGTGGACCTAGGGACGATCCTGGGAGAGATCGAGGCGTGGATCCTCGCGCTCTCCGGCGCCGCCTGGGTCTACCCGGCGATGCTGGGTCTCGCCGTCATCGACGGGTTCTTCCCGCCGCTGCCGAGCGAGTCGGTCGTCATCACGCTGGCCGTCGCGGCGCGCACCTCGGGCTCGCCGTGGCTGCCCGGCATCCTCGTGGCGGCCATCGTCGGCGCGTGGTGCGGTGACCAGATCGCGTACCAGATCGGCCGGACGGTCGGGACGGAGCGCATCCGCGTGCTGCGTACCCAGCGGGGTCGCGCGACCGTGCGGTGGGCGCGCCGGGCGCTCGCGCGCCGTGGCGCCTCCTTCATCATCGCGGCCCGGTACATCCCCGTCGGCCGGGTGGCCGTCAACATGACCGCGGGAGCGGTCCGGTACCCGCGTCGCCGCTTCATGGGCTACTCGGCCATCGCCGCCGTCGTCTGGGGCTTCTACGCCGTCGGCGTCGGGCTCGCCTCGGGCGCCTGGCTGCACGAGTACCCGCTCGTCGCCATGGTGGCGGGCATCGTCGCCGGGGTGCTCATCGGCCTGCTCATCGACCGCCTGCTGCACGTGCTGCTGCACCGCCGGGGCGAGCTGGTCGACGAGCCGGACGACTGGGAGCTCGAGCACGCGGCGTCGCACGACGCCGCCACCGCGGCGCACGACGCGCAGGCAGCCTCCGGCGGGGAGGCGAGGGCGGAGCCGCCCACGACGGTGCAGGGCGAGCGGCCCTCCTGACCGTTCCCGGGCCTCAGAGCTTGCGCAGCCGCACGCGCTGGACGGAGTGGTCGGCGCCCTTGGTGAGCACGAGCGTCGCGCGCCCGCGCGTGGGCAGGATGTTGCGCTCCAGGTTGGGGGCGTTGATCGCCTCCCAGATCGCCAGTGCGCGCGCGGTCGCCTGCTCGTCGGTGAGGTCCGCGTAGCGCCGGAAGTAGCTCTCGGGCCGGTTGAACGCCGTCTGGCGCAGGTGCAGGAACCGGTCGACGTACCACTGGCGGATGTTGCGCGTGCGCGCGTCGACGAAGATCGAGAAGTCGAAGAAGTCGCTGACCGCCACGGTCGAGTCCTCGGCGGCGGCCGGGCGGGCGGGCTGGAGCACGTTGAGCCCCTCGACGATCAGCACGTCGGGGCGCCGCACCACGACCTCCTCGCCCGGCACGATGTCGTACGTGATGTGCGAGTAGACGGGCGCGCGCACCTCCTCCTGCCCGGCCTTGACGCGGGAGACGAAGCGGACGAGCGCGCGCCGGTCGTACGACTCCGGGAAGCCCTTGCGTTCCATGAGCCCGCGGCGCTGCAGCTCGGCGTTCGGGTAGAGGAAGCCGTCGGTGGTCACCAGCTCGACGCGCGGCGTCTCGGGCCAGCGGGCCATCATCTCGCGCAGGATGCGCGCCACGGTCGACTTGCCGACGGCGACTGAGCCCGCCACCCCGATGACGTACGGCGTGCGGGGGCCGCCCTCGCGCAGGAACGTCGACGTCGCCTGGTGCAGCCCCGCCGTCGCGGTGACGTACAGGTTCAGCAGGCGCGACAGCGGGCGGTACACCGCGTCGACCTCGGCGAGGTCGATGGGGTCGCCCAGGCCGCGCAGGCGCTGCACGTCGGCATCGGTCAGGGGCAGCGGCGTCGACTCGGACAGCTTGCTCCACGCCGTCCGGTCGAGGTCCACGTAGGGCGACGAGGCGCGTCCGGCCAGCGGGAGCTCCGCGGGCCGAGTGAGGTGTGCGGCGTCGTCGACGTGTTCGGGCAGTGCAACCACGCCTCGATTCTGCCGCACGTCGCGGGCGCGACGGCGCAGGTCGGCGCCGTCAGGCGTGCGGCGGCACCGCCACGTCGGCGAGGCGGGCGGTGAGCGCGAGCGCGTCGCGGGGGGCGTGGGCGTCGCCGTCGTTGTCGAGGTAGACGACGACGTCGTGGCCGTCGGCGTACCAGGCGCGGATCCTGCCGGCCCACTCGTCGAGCGTGCGTGGCGCGTAGCCGCTGGCGTACAGGCGGGTGCGGCCGTGCAGGCGCACGTAGACGAGCCCGGCGGTGGCGTGGTCGAGCACGGGCCACCGGCCGGCGCCCTCGGACACCACGAGGGCGACGTCGTGGGCGCGCAGCAGGCGCAGCGCGGCGGGGTCCTCGAACGACCGGTGCCGGGCCTCCAGGGCGTGGCGGACCGGGCGGTCGGCGTCGACGTCCGTCCAGGGGTCCGCCTTCAGCTTGTCGTCGTGCTCGAACGCCAGCCCGGCCGCGGCGTGCGTCGAGCGCGGCAGGAGGCCGAGGAACGTCTC
>CBINDH010000175.1:0-6155 GCA_966249365.1 uncultured Xylanimonas sp.
GCCGGACTGGATCGCCTGGCCCGCGGCGGGGTTCGTCCGGGTGACGTTGCCCTTCCTGATGTCGACGCTCGGCTCCGTGGTGACCTCGCCCACGACGAGGCCCGCGGCCTCGAGCGCTGCGCGGGCCTCCGCCTCCGGCTGGTCGACGACGTCGGGCACGCCGAACGTCTCCGGGCCCGTCGAGTAGAAGGCGGTCACGGTCGAGCCGCGCTCGACCATCTCCCCGGCCACAGGGGTCTGCTCGAGGAACGTGTCCTTGGGCTGGTCCGAAGCCCTGAGCTGGTCGACGAACTCGAGACCCTCGGCCCGGATGAGGTCGCCAGCCTCTTCCTTCGTCATCGCCGCCGTGATCTCCGGGACCTTCACGAGGTCCGCGTCAGGCTCCTTGTTGTTGGCGTTGATGATGATGAGGGCGATGATCGTGGCGATCGCGACCACGCCGATGCCGATGAGCCACCACATCAGGGCCTTCTTGCGGCGGGCCTCCTCCCGCTCCTCGCGGGTCGGTCCCTCGGGGCCGCCCGGCCCTCCGGGTTGCACCGACTGCGGGAGCCCGGTGGCGCCCCACGGCTGGGTCGCGGTCGCGGCACCCGGGGTCATGACCTGCGTGCCGGCGTCGCCGTACCCCGGCGCGCCGTACACCACGGTCGGTGCGCCGCCCGCGCTGGCCGCCGCGAGGCCCGCGGCGATCGTCGGAGCGACGACGGCGCCGCCCCGCATGGCGGACTCGAGGTCGGCACGGAACTCCGCCGCGGACGAGTAGCGCGTGCCGCGCTCCTTGGCGAGGGCCTTGATCGTGATGCGGTCGAGCACCTCAGGCACGTCGGACGCGATCTCCGAGGGGCGCTGCGGCGCCTGCCCGACGTGCTGGTACGCCACCGCGACGGGCGAGTCGCCGACGAACGGCGGGCGGCCCGTGAGCAGCTCGAACAGGAGGCAGCCGGTCGAGTACAGGTCGCTGCGCGCGTCGACCTGCTCGCCGCGCGCCTGCTCCGGGGAGAGGTACTGCGCGGTGCCGATGACGGCGTGCGTGGCCGTCATCGTGGCGGCCGAGTCGGCGACCGCGCGGGCGATGCCGAAGTCCATGACCTTGACCGCGCCCGTGGGCGTGATCATGACGTTGGCGGGCTTGATGTCCCGGTGGACGATGCCCGCGTGGTGCGAGTACTCGAGCGCGGAGAGCACGCCGACCGTGATCTCGACGGCCTCCTCGATCGGCACCGCGGCACCGTCGTGCAGGATGTCGCGGACCGTGTGCCCCTCGACGTACTCCATGACGATGAACGGGACGTGCACCTGGGTGCCCGTCGCCGGGTCGGTGTGCACGTCCTCGCCCGTGTCGTACACCGACACGATGGCGGGGTGGTTCAGGGCTGCGGCCGACTGGGCCTCGCGTCGGAAACGGGCGAGGAAGGACGGGTCGCGCGCAAGGTCGGATCGGAGCACCTTGATGGCGACGGTACGGCCCAGGCGGGCGTCGTGGCCGATGTGCACCTCGGCCATACCACCGCGGCCGATGAGCTCTCCGACCTCGTACCGACCCGCGAGCACACGGGGCGTGTTCTCCACCAACTCACACGTCCTTCGATGTCATGGTCACGACGGTCAGGCCACGTGACGCGCTACGGAGCATCATTCCAGAGTCCGGCGGGCTTGATGCCGTCGCCGTGACCAGGAAGTTCGGTGCCTGGTCGGCGGCGGCAGCCCCGTCGTCGCCCCCGGCGAGGTTGCTGACAAGCGTGGCGACGAGCAGCGCCGCGAGCAACAGGGCGAGCCCGACGAGCGGCCAGGACACCTGACCGAACCGGCCCAGGCGCAGGCCCGTGGTGGTCGACGTCCGCTTCTGACCGTCCACAGGCGTGTGCTGCGCGGCCTGACGGTGCGCCGTCGGGTCCGCCGGCCGCCGTCCTGCCCCGCGGGTCTGCGGCTCGGCCGGGCTCTGCAGCCGGGCCAGGTCGCGGCGCAACGCGTCCACCGTGCGGGCCGACTCCCCCGAGCGGCCCGCCGTGCGCGTCCCGTGGACGTCGCGGCGCGACGGGAGGGGGCGTGCACCCGCGTGGGCGGGCGCTCCGCGCACCGGGGTGGCGGGCGTCGTGCGCGAGCCGGGTTCGCCGACGAGGTCGCCGAAGCTGGGACTACCGGCCGAGCCGCCGAACTCGTGGTCACCGAGCCACCGGTCCGACGTCGCGCGGCCCGACGTCGACGGCGCCGCAGCCGCGCGGTCCGGCGTCGACCGCGAGGCGGAGCGGGACGCCGGTGCCGTGGCTGCCCCCGAGCGGGACCCGGCCCCGTCGGACGCCGCCCGCAGGCGGCGTGCGCTGCGCGACCGCGCACCGAGCGGGTCGGCCGCGATCTCCAGGGCGAGCGCGTCGAGCTCGTCGGCGAGCGCTCCCGCGGAGACCGGTCGCCGAGCGGCGTCCTTCTCCAGCAGCCGGTACACCAGCGAGGCGAGCTCCGGGTGGACCGTCGTCGGCAGGGGCGGCACGGGGCTGTTGACGTGGGCGATGGCGATGTCCACAGGCGTGTTGCCCGTGAACGGCCGCTTGCCCGCCGTCGCCTCGTAGGCGACGACGCCGAGGGCGTACACGTCCGACAGGGGCGTCGCAGGCTGCCCCACGGCCTGCTCGGGCGACAGGTACTGCGCCGTGCCCATGACCATGCCGGTCGCCGTCATCGGGGCCTGGTTCGCGGCCAGCGAGACGCCGAAGTCCGTGATCTTGACGACCGGCTGGGACCCCGCGCCCCGGTTCGGGTGCTCGAGCAGGATGTTGCCCGGCTTGACGTCACGGTGCACGACGCCGGCCTCGTGGGCGTGGTGCAGGCCCCGCGCCGTCTGAGCGAGGATCGGCAGCAGCCGCTTGGGGGGAAGCACCGGCTCACGCTCGAGCAGGTCCGCGAGCGGCTCGCCGAGCACGAGCTCCATGACCAGGTAGCCGGTGCCGTCCTGCTCGCCGTAGTCGTACATCTGCGCGATGTTCGGGTGCGACAGCGCCGCGGAGTTGCGCGCCTCGGTGCGCAGACGCTTGAGGAAGTCCTCCTGGCCCGTGTACTCCTCGCGCAGCACCTTGACGGCCACGTCGCGGCCGAGGAACGAGTCGTCCGCGACCCACACCTCGCCCATGCCGCCGACGGCGACGCGGCGGGTCAGGTGGTAACGGTCGCCCAGGGCGAGCCCTGCCACAGGTCTCATCGGTTCAGCGCCGCCTCGAGGATCTGGCGCGCCATCGGGGCCGCGAGACGGCCACCGGTGGCGCCCTGGTTCATGTCGCCGCCCTGCTCGACGATGACCGCGAGAGCGATCTGCGGGTCGTCGGCGGGCGCGAACGCGGTGAACCAGGCGTGCGGCGCCACCTCGGGCGCGGTCTGCGCGGTGCCGGTCTTGCCCGCCACCTGCACGCCGGGGATCTGCGCGGCCGTGCCGGAGCCCGACTGGACGGTGTTGACCATCATGTCGCGCAGCCCGTCGGCCGTGGTGCGCGTGATCGCATCGCGGATCTTGCTCGGCTCGGTGCGCTCCACGACCTCGAGGTCCGGGTCGCGCACGGTGTCGATGAGGTAGGGCTGCATGAGCGCGCCACGGTTCGCGATCGTGGCCGCCACCATCGCCATCTGCAGCGGGGTCGACGTCACGTCGCCCTGGCCGATCCCGGTCAGCGCGACACGGTCCGGCGTGAAGCTCGCGGACGCCGCCGGGTAGGCGCTGACCGCCGTCGTCATCGGCACCCGGAACGGCTCGCCGAAGCCGAACTGCTCGGCGGTCTCGCGCATCGCGTCGCCGCCGATCGTCACGGCGAGCTGCGCGAAGGCCGTGTTGCAGGAGATCCGCAGCGCGTCGTCGAGCGACATCTCGCCCGTCGGCGAGCAGCGGGCACCGCCGAAGTTCGGCAGGTCGGTGCTCGTGCCCGGAAGCCGGTAGACGTCCGGGGCGGGGATCACCGACGCCGGGGTGAGGCCGTTGTGCTCCATCGCTGCCGCGGCCGTGACCAGCTTGAACGTCGAGCCCGGGGGGTACAGCGCACGCGTGGTGCGGTTCGTCAGCGGGCTGTTCTCCGCGTTGAGCAGCTCCTGGTAGGCGTCGCCCGCCTCCCGCGTGGAGTGCACCGCGAGCACGTTCGGGTCGTACGACGGCTTGGAGACCATCGCGAGGATCTTGCCGGTCTTCGGCTCGACCGCCACGACGGCGCCGCGCTGCCCGCCGAGCGCGTCCCAGGCGGCCTGCTGGATCACCGGGTCGAGCGTCAGCTCGACCGACGAGCCCTGCGTCTTGCGGCCCGTCAGCAGGTTCTGCAGCCGGTCGACCCACAGCGCGTCGGCCTGACCGTTGAGGAACGAGTTCGCGGCCGACTCGATCGCCGTCGTCCCGTTGACCAGCGAGAAGAAGCCGGTGACCGGGGCGTACATCTGGGCCTGCTCCGCGTCTCCCCCGGAGTAGATGCGCTGGTAGCCGAACGGGGTGTCGACCGGGACGGACTCCGCGATCGGCTCGCCCGCGACGACGATCGGCCCGCGCGCCACGTTGAACTCGCGGAAGATGCTGCGCACGTTGCGGGAGTCGCTGTTGAGCCGGTCGGCACGCACGAACTGCGTCCACGTCGTCGCGACCATGAGCGCCAGGAACATCACCATGACGACGCTGGAGAGCCGTCGGAGCGTCGTGTTCACCGGGCACCTCCCTGCGGCAGGTCGGGCGTGATGACCTCCGTGGTCGCCGCGGACGGCGTCTCGCCCGTGGTGGCACCGGTGTCGGGCACGATCCGGCCCTGACCCACCTGGCCCCGCATCGGGAGCGCCGACGGGCGCCGCGCGTTGTTGCTGATGACGACGAGCAGCGCCGCGATGATCCAGTTGGACAGCAGCGAGGACCCTCCCTGAGCCATGAACGGCAGCGTCAGGCCGGTCAGCGGGATGAGGCGCGTGACCCCGCCGACGACGACGAACGTCTGCAGCGCGACCGTGAACGCGAGGCCCCCGGCGAGCAGCTTGCCGAACCCGTCGCGCACCGTGATCGCCGTGCGCAGGCCGCGCTCCACGAAGATCAGGTACACGAGCAGGATCGCGAGGATGCCCGTCAGGCCGAGCTCCTCGGCCAGCGACGTGAAGATGAAGTCCGAGAAGGAGAACGGCACCAGGTGCGGGAAGCCCTCGCCCCAGCCCGTGCCGAACAGCCCGCCGTTGGCCATGCCGAACAGGCCGGCCACGAGCTGCCCCGAGCCGCCCGGGTTCCTGCCGAACACGGCCGGGTCGAACGCGTTCAGCCACGCGTCCATGCGCTGGCCCACGTGCGGGAAGGTCGACGCGGCGACGTAGGCGCCGCCCGCGAACATCAGCAGGCCGATGAGCACCCAGCTGAAGCGCTCCGTCGCGAGGTACAGCATCGCCACGAAGATGCCGAACAGCAGCAGCGAGGTGCCGAGGTCACGCTGGAAGATGAGCACGCCCAGCGAGGCGACCCAGACGACGACGATCGGCCCGAGGTCCCGCAGGCGGGGCAGCTGCAGGCCGAGCACCTTGGGGCCGGCGAGCGCCAGGGTGTCCTTGGCCGTGACCAGGTACCCGGCGAAGAAGATGACGAGCGTGATCTTGACGAACTCGGCGGGCTGGACCGAGACACCGCCGACCTTGACCCAGATCTGCGCGCCGTTGATCTGCCGGCCGACGCCGGGGATCAGCGGCAGCACCAGCAGCACGAGGCTGGCGAACATCGCCGTGTAGGTCAGCTTGCGCAGCACGCGGTGGTCCTTGAGGAACCAGATCACCAGGCACGCCAGCACGACGCCCAGGGCCGACCACGCCGTGTTGCGCACGACGTCGGCGCCGCGGGCGAGGACCGCCCCGGACTCCTGGATGCGCAGGATCATGGCCAGGCCGACGCCGTTGAGCAGCACGACGGCGGGCAGGATCGTCTGGTCTGCGAACGGCGCCTTGATCCGCACGACGACGTGCGCCACGAGCGCGAGCCCGACCAGCGCGAACGACTCCAGCCAGAAGTTGTCCGGCAGCGTGCCGTCGACGCCCAGGCCGACGAGCGCGAACGCTCCCACGCCGGCCGCGACGGCCAGCAGGAGGAGCCACAGCTCCGCGATGCGCAGTGGACGGCGCCCGCGCGGCTCCACCTCGGTCTCGGGCACCGGGCCCTGCTCGACCGCGCTCATCCG
>CBINDH010000176.1:0-6146 GCA_966249365.1 uncultured Xylanimonas sp.
CTCGACGTCGTGCACTCGCTTGCGGCCCTGCGCGTCGACGGTCTCGGTGTCGTCGAACGCGGCACCGTTCTCGGTGACCATCATCGGCAGGTCCGGGTAGCGGGCGGCGAGGTCGACGAGCAGCTCGGTCAGACCGGCGGGCTCCTGGTTCCAGCCCATCGCCGTCAGCGGCGGGGTCGGCGGGGCGAACTTCACGTCCTCGGCCCCGACCCACGCGGAGTGGTCCGAGGGGCGGTGCCCGTCCGCCGCGGTCGACTCGACGCCCAGGTCCTCGGGCGCCGCGACGGTCTCGCTCGCGTACACCGTCGTCGTCGAGTAGTAGTTCACGCCGAGCACGTCGAGCGGGGCCTTGACGACGTCGAGGTCGCCGTCGCGCACGAAGCTCCAGTCGGTCACCCCGGCCGTGTCCGCCAGGAGGTCCGCGGGGTACTCGCCCTCGAGCATCGGGGCGAGGAACGCGCGGTTGCCCACCGCGTCGATCCGGCGCACGGCGTCGAGGTCCGCGGCCGACGACGGGTCCGCCGCGCGCAGCACGTGCAGGTTGAGGGTCACCGACACCCGGGCGTCGGGCAGGACCTCGCGGATGGCCCGCGCCGCGAGGCCGTGCGCGAGGTTGAGGTGGTGCACCGCGGCCAGCGTCGCCGCGGGCTCGTGACGGCCGGGCGCGTGGACGCCTGAGGCGTAGCCGAGGTACGCGGAGCACCACGGCTCGTTGAGCGTCGTCCACACCTCGACGAGGTCGCCGAGCTCGGTGGCCATTGCCCGCGCGTAGTCGGCGAACGCCTCCGCCGTCGAGCGGACGGGCCAGCCGCCCTCGTCCTCGAGCTCTTGCGGGAGGTCCCAGTGGTAGAGCGTGACGTAGGGCTTGATGCCGCGGTCGCGCAGCGCGGTCAGGAGCGTCCGGTAGAAGGCGACGCCCTCGGGGTTGAGCGGCCCGCGGCCGTGCGGGATCACCCTCGACCACGAGATCGACAGGCGGTAGGCGTCGACGCCCAGGCGGGCGAGGTGCTCGACGTCCTCCTCCCACCGGTGGTAGTGGTCGTCGGCGACGTCGCCGGAGTCGTTGCGGTCCACGCGCCCCGAGAAGTGGGCGAAGGTGTCCCAGATCGAGGGCGTGCGGCCGCCCTCGGCTGCGGCGCCCTCGATCTGGTAGGCGGCGGTGGCCGTACCCCAGACGAAGTCGGACGGGAAGGTACGGGAGGTCGGTGCGGTCACGGGCGACAGTGTGCCGCCCGGCTGCCCGGAACCGTCAAACCGCCGGCGTGGCGAGCGGGCGCGGGAACGCGGGACGCCGCCCGGGGGCAGCGACCCGCGTCCCGTCCGCGCCCCGGGGTCAGCGCGCCACGCAGGTGGCCGCGGTGGCCGGGGTCCCGGTGCCGAGGAAGCCCGCCGTCGTCGAGGCGCCGGCGCCGAGGCTGCCGTTCCACGCCTCGGTCGTCAGCACGTTGCCCGAGAGCTTCGAGCTCCACGCCTGGGTGATGGTCGCGCCGGGGATCGTGGCGCTCCACCCCGAGATCGCGCTGCCGCCGGCCGTGACCACGACGTCGGCCTGGTAGCCACCCGGCCACGAGTTCACGACCTTGACCGTCGCGGAGCAGGTGCCGTCCCCCGGGGGCGGCGTCGACGGGTCCGTCGGCGGCGTCGACGGGTCGGTCGGCGTCTGCCCGTTGTTCAGCGTGTCGAGCACCGCCGTGTACGCGAGCTTCTTGTTGCCCGACCCGTCGAAGAGGAGCGGGGTGCCGCTGGCACGCCACGAGTCGGAGTCGCGCACGCCCCACACCGTGATGCCGGCGCACTGCGAGACCGCCATGCAGTCCGCGACGACCTTGGCGTACGTGTCGGCCTGGGTCTGGCCCGAGCCCTCGATGTCGAGCTCGGTGATCTGGACCTCGACGCCGAGGTCGGCGAAGTTCTGCAGGGTCGTGCGGTAGTTGCTCGGGTAGGGGCTGCCCGAGTTGAAGTGCGACTGGAAGCCGACGCAGTCGATCGGCACGTTGCGGGCCTTGAAGTCCTTGACCATGTTGTACACGGCCCGGGTCTTCTCCCAGTTCCAGTTGTCGGTGTTGTAGTCGTTGTAGCAGAGCTTGGCGTTCGGGTCGGCGGCGCGGGCTGCGCGGAACGCGGCCTCGATCCAGTCGTCGCCCGTCCGCTGCAGGTTGGAGTCGCGGCGTCCCCCGGAGGACCCGTCCGCGAACGCCTCGTTGACCACGTCCCAGGCGTAGATCTTGCCCTTGTAGTGCGTGGCGACCTGGGTGACGTGGTTGAGCATGGCGTTCCGCAGCGCGGTGCCCGACATGTTCTGCATCCACGACGGCTGCTGCTGGTGCCATGCGAGGGCGTGACCGCGCATCCGCTTGCCGTTGCTGGTGGCCCAGTTGAGGATCTGGTCCCCGCTCGAGAAGTTGAACTGGTTCTGCGAGGGCTCGGTGGCGTCCATCTTCATCTCGTTCTCGGCGGTGATCATGTCGAACTCGCGGTTCGCGATGGTCGAGTACGTCGAGTCGGAGAGCTTGTACGCCGCGATGGCCGTGCCGAAGTAGCGGCTGCCGGCCGCTTCCTGGAGGGTCGTGCCGGCGGCCTCGGAGCTGGTGACCGCCATGGCGACGACCAGGGAGGCCATCGCCATGGCTGCGACAGCCCGCAACCCGCGACGGTGCTGCGTGGGGTTCATCGTCGTCCCTTCGAGAAGGGCGGCGGTCCACCGTTGGCCGCCGCTGGGACGAACCCTGTCGAAAACGATTTCGGCGGGTCAAGGCGTCAAAACGTTTAGGTCCTGACCCCCGTCCTCGACAGCGCGCCAGGCCGTCAGCGCGCCAGGCCGTCAGCGCACCACGTCGACACCGGCCCGCAGCACGCGCACCGGCCGCAGGTCCGCGTCCGCGACCACGACGTCCGCGCGCCGCCCAGCGACGAGCCCGCAGACGACCGTCAGTCCGAGAGCACGCGCTGGCACCCACGACGCCGAACGCACCGCGCCAGCCAGCGGCACGCCCGCCGCCACCGTCGTCCGCACGACGTCGAGCAGGCGCGACGTGCCGCCGGCGATCGACCCGCCGTCCTTGAGCCGCGCGACGCCGCCCGCGACCGTCACGGACATCGGCCCGAGCTCGTAGTCGCCGTCGGGCATCCCCGCCGCCGCCATCGCGTCCGTGACGAAGGCGACCCGGTCCGCACCGACCATCTCGGTCACCGAGCGGATCGTCGCCGGCGCGACGTGGACGCCGTCGGCCACGAGCTCGACGACCATGTCGCCGCGCGCGGCCGCCGCGAGGCACGCGGCCACGGGCCCGGGCTCGCGGCCCTGCAGCGGGGGCATGCCGTTGAACAGGTGCGTGGCCGTCATCTCCAGGCCGCGCTCGCGCAGCGCCGGAGCCACCTGCGCGATGAGCGCCTCGGCCTGCTCCGCCGTGCCCGAGGTGTGACCCAGCGACGGCACCGCACCGACCTCGACGAGCGCCTCCGCCGCGCCGCCCGGACCCGCGACGCCCGGGATCTCGGGCGCCACCGTCATCGAGCGCAGATGCCCGCCCGACGCCGCGACCAGGTCGCGCACCAGGGCCGCGTCGCCTCGGACGAGATGCTCCGGGCTCTGCGCGCCGCGCCGCTCGTAGGACAGGAACGGGCCCTCCGCGTGGATGCCCGCGATCTCGCCCGCGTCGGCCAGCGCACCCAGCAGCTCGGCCCGCGCCACGAGCGTCTCGCCCCCGGCCGTCACGAGCGACGCGAGCATCGTCGTCGTCCCCTGCGCGAGGTGCTCGCGGACAGCCGTGCGCACCTCGTCCGCCGTCGTGGCGTCGGGGAAGCTCGCTCCGCCGCCCCCGTGGTTGTGGACGTCGACGAGGCCCGGGAGCAGCACCACGCCCGGCTCCGGGGCGGGCGCGGTGACCGGGGCCGACGACGCGGCACCCGCGTAGGCGATCCGGTCGCCGTCGATGACGAGGACGCCGTCCTCGACGACGGTGTCGGGCAGCACGAGACGACCGCGCAGGACGGTGGGGGAAGGCACAGAGGTCATACCACCATCCTGGCGCATTCCGAGGTGCCCGGGTGACAACGTCTCACCCCGCTCGGCCGGTCAGAAGAGCCGCGAGTCCGCGTCGTCGATGCCGCGCATCGCGTCGTAGTCCAGCACCAGGCAGCCGATGCCGCGGTCGGTGGCCAGGACGCGCGCCTGGGGCTTGATCTCCTGGGCCGCGAAGATGCCCCGGACCGGCGCCAGCAGCGGGTCGCGGTTGAGCAGGTCGAGATAGCGCGTGAGCTGCTCGACGCCGTCGATGTCGCCGCGTCGCTTGATCTCGACCGCGACGTGCCCGCCCTCGGGGGCGCGCGCCAGGATGTCGACCGGCCCGATGGCCGTCATGTACTCCCGGCGGACCAGCGAGTGGCCGTCGCCCAGCAGGGCGATCTGCGCGGCCAGGAGCTCCTGCAGGTGCGCCTCGACGCCGTCCTTGACCAGGCCCGGGTCCACGCCCAGCTCGTGCGAGGACTCGTGCACGACGTCGTGCAGCTCGATCTCGAGCCGGTCGTCGGACTTGGTGTGCTGCACCGTCCAGACCTGCGTGACACCGCGCTCCCGCTGTTCGTCGTCGGCGTCGGTCACCTTCATCGTGCAGGGTGGGCTCATCCAGTTGAGCGGCTTGTAGGAGCCGCCGTCGGAGTGGAGCAGGACGCTCCCGTCGGCCTTGACCACCAGGAGCCTCGTCGCGAGCGGCAGGTGGGCGTTCAACCGGCCCGTGTAGCGGGCCGAGCACGTGGCGACGACGAGGCGCAAGAGTTCTCCTAGAGAGCGATCACAGGACCAGGTTCTCCCGCCCCGGCGGCGCGGCCTCGAGCCACGAGGCGAGGCCAGCGTAAGCGGCCCACGACATCGACAGCTCGAAGTCGACGCCGTCGTACCGACATCGGACCAGGTACTGGTCGCCCTGGCCGGCCTGCTCGAGCGGCACCCGGCCCGTGACGACGAGCCGGTCGCGCAGCCACGTGCGCGCCGGTCGCACCGACAGCGACCAGCAGCGGTACCACTCGATCCGGCCGACGGCGTAGTGCGCGATGCCGAGCGTGAACGCCATCGCCGGGTTGCCGGCCGCGCGCGCGTTGCACTGGAACGAGCCGACCCGGCGCGAGAGCCGGTGCAGCCGGGACGCGCCCGCCGCCACCACGAGTGCGGCGATCGCAAGGATCGCCAGAAGCACCCAGACGGCGGCGGGCACGCGAGTCAGCCCTGCGAGCCCGAGACGAGAGTGATCTCGTCGGCTACCACGGTGACCAGGTCGTCGTCGACCGACACGAAGCCGCCCGACACCTGCACCTCGAACGGCTCGGCGTCGTCCGCGGTGACGCGGACGATGCCCGGGCGCAGCACGGCGAGGATCGGCGTGTGGCCCGACAGGATGCCGATCTGGCCGTCGACGGACGGCGCGCTGACGGCGCGCGCCATCCCCGACCAGACCTTGCGGTCCGTCGAGACGAGGTCGACGTTGAGACCGGCCATCAGGCGCCGTACTCCTTCTGGATGCGCGCCCAGTTGCGCTCGAGGTCCTCGAGGCCACCGATGTTGTAGAAGGCCTGCTCGGCGACGTGGTCGAACTCGCCGGCAGCGATCTTCTTGAAGGCCTCGATGGTCTCCGTCAGCGGCACCGTCGACCCCGCGACGCCCGTGAACTTCTCGGCCATGTACGTGTTCTGCGAGAGGAACTGCTGGATACGACGCGCACGCGCGACGACCGTCTTGTCCTCCTCCGAGAGCTCGTCCACACCGAGGATCGCGATGATGTCCTGGAGCTCCTTGTTGCGCTGCAGGATGGACTTGACCTGCGTCGCGACGTCGTAGTGCTCCTGGCCCACGTAGCGCGGGTCGAGGATGCGCGAGGTCGACGTCAGCGGGTCGACCGCCGGGTACAGACCCTTCGACGCGATCTCACGCGAGAGCTCCGTGGTGGCGTCGAGGTGCGCGAACGTCGTCGCCGGGGCCGGGTCGGTGTAGTCGTCCGCCGGCACGTAGATCGCCTGCAGCGAGGTGATCGAGTGGCCGCGCGTCGAGGTGATGCGCTCCTGGAGGATGCCCATCTCGTCGGCCAGGTTCGGCTGGTAACCCACCGCGGACGGCATGCGGCCGAGCAGCGTGGAGACCTCGGAACCCGCCTGCG
>CBINDH010000177.1:0-6130 GCA_966249365.1 uncultured Xylanimonas sp.
CTGGGGTCTCGACCTCCTCCGCGCCGGAGTCGTCGTGACACCCCGGTGAGCGCGGGGGCGCGACCGCCCCGGGGGGGGGGCGCCCCCCGTGGAGCCCACCCGCGCTGGTCGAGCCCCGTCGAGACCACCCGCGCTGGTCGAGCCCCGTCGAGACCACTGCTGACCACGACGAACCCCGGTGTTCGAGCACATCGCTCGTACACCGGGGTTCGTACTTCGGGTTTCGACGGGGCTCAACCAACAGATCCGGACGGGCTCAACCAACAGATCCGGACGGGCTCAACCAACAGATCCGGACGGGGCTCAACCAACAGATCCGGACGGGCTCAACCAGCAGATCCGGACGGGCTCACCCCGCAGCGGCAGCGCGCGCGTCCACCTGGGCCGCGAACGCGCGTCCCAGCCCGATGGCGAGCCGGGCCAGCTCGTCGGCGTTCTCGGTCAGCCGGGCGTCGAGCGCGGCCGAGTCGACGTCGGCGTCGCGGCGCGCCCAGTCGAGCGTGGTCGCCTTGCCGGCCTCGGGGTGGAACTGCACGCCCAGCGCGGACCCGAGTCGGAAGGCCTGGTACGGGTACTGCCGCGAGCACGCCAGCCACTGCGCACCCTCCGGGAGCGACGAGACGGCGTCGGCGTGCATGCTCACGGCACGTCTCATCCCTCGCGACGAGGTCGCGGCGACCGGCCCGAGCACGGGGTCACTCGCGGCGCCGTCGCGCCACTGGACGTCGATCACCCCGGCCTCCTTCCCCGGCGGCGCGCCGACGACGACGGCACCGCCGAGCGCGACGGCGAGGAGCTGTGCGCCGAGGCAGATGCCGAGGGTCGGGATGTGGGCGGCGACGGCGTCGACGAGCAGCGCACGGACCGCGGGCAGCCACGGCGCGACGACGTCGTCGTACGCGGACATCTGGCCGCCGAGCACGACGAGACCGGACCCGACGGCGTCGACCGCGGGCACGGCCTCGCCGCGGTCGAGACGCACGACGTGCACGCGCTCGCCGAGTGCCGAGCCGAGCAGGCCGAGCGGGACGTCGGGAGAGTTCTGCAGGACCGTGATGCGCGGAGGCTCGGAGATGGTGCCCGTCAGGTTCAGGGCATCGAGATGCTCACTGGTGGCGAGGGACATGGGGCCATACCGTACTCCGCGCCGCGCCGACGGCGGGAGCGTCAGGACGAGGCACCCACCAACCGGACAGGCGACGCCACGACCGCGCCGCACATCCGCGTCGCGCGCCCTAGGCTGAGCGCCATGGGCCAGCGCAAGACGTACCTGCTCGTCGACGGGGAGAACATCGACGCGACTCTCGGCATGAACGTGCTGGGTCGCCGCCCCAACCCGGACGAGCGCCCGCGCTGGGACCGCATCACGTCGTTCGCTGCGAGCGTGTGGGGCCAGGAGGTCGTGCCCCTGTTCTTCCTCAACGCGTCCAGCGGCCAGATGCCGATGCCGTTCGTGCAGGCGCTGCTCGCGATGGGTTACCGGCCCATCCCGCTGTCGGGCTCGGGCACGGAGAAGGTCGTCGACGTCGGTATCCAGCGCACGCTCGACGCGCTCGCGGACCGCGAGGGCGACGTGCTGCTGGCCAGCCACGACGGCGACTTCCTGCCCCAGATGGAGGCGCTGCTGGGCAGCGACCGCAAGGTGGGCCTGCTGGCGTTCCGCGAGTTCGTCAACGCGAAGTTCGCGGAGCTGGGTGCCCGCGGCCTGGAGACGTTCGACCTGGAGGGCGACGCGAACGCGTTCAACACCCTCCTGCCGCGCGTCCGGATCATCCCGCTCGAGGAGTTCGACCCGCTGCGTTACCTGTAGCGCTCAGGATTTCTTCAGGGAACTTCCCAGCGACTGTCCAGCGACTCGGCGCACACTGGGAGTCATGGGTACCCCTGAGGCACGCCTCGTCGTCGTCGACGACGAGCCGAACATCCGCGAGCTGCTGTCCACCTCGCTGCGATTCGCCGGCTTCGAGGTCCATGCGGCGGCCGACGGGCACAGCGCGCTGCAGCTCGTGCGCGACCTCGAGCCGGACCTCGTGGTGCTCGACGTCATGCTCCCTGACCTGGACGGCTTCACGGTCACCCGTCGCATGCGCGAGACGGGCCGCCACACCCCGGTCGTGTTCCTCACCGCGAAGGACGACACGCAGGACAAGGTCCAGGGCCTGACGGTGGGCGGCGACGACTACGTCACCAAGCCGTTCAGCCTCGAGGAGGTCGTCGCCCGCATCCGCGCCGTCCTGCGCCGCACGCACGGCGGTGCGCCCGCCGACGACGCCCTGCTGCGCGTGGGCGACCTCGAGCTCGACGAGGACTCGCACGAGGTGCGGCGCGCCGGCATCGAGGTGGAGCTGTCCCCGACCGAGTTCAAGCTGCTGCGCTACCTCATGCTCAACGCCGGACGGGTCCTGTCCAAGGCGCAGATCCTCGACCACGTGTGGCAGTACGACTGGGGCGGCGACGCGAACATCGTCGAGTCGTACATCTCGTACCTGCGCCGCAAGGTCGACGCGCTCAAGCCGGAGGGGTCCGACGAACCGCTGCCGCCGCTGATCCACACCAAGCGCGGAATCGGCTACCTCCTGCGCGCGCCGCAGGCGGCCCGCTGACGTGAGCGCACCCGTCCCGGCCCCGGGCCCGACGACCTCCGGCGCGGCCCGCTCCGGGCTCGTCCGGCACGTGTCGTCGTGGATCGACCGCGTGTCGGGCTGGCTCGACGCGGTGCCGCTGCGCGCCCGGCTCGTCGCCATCACGGCGCTGCTCCTGGCCGCCGGGCTGATGATCACGAGCGCGTTCACGCAGACGGTCGTCTCGCGATACCTCGTCGGCCAGGTCGACCAGCAGCTCACGAACATCACGGCCAACCCCGAAGGCCTGCGCGACACGATCGACTCGGCGGGCGCGGTGCCGACGGAGTACTTCGTGCTGGGGCGCCTCGCGAACGGCGACGAGGGCACGCACGCGTGGCCCCAGACCGTCGCCCTCTACGGCGAGCCGCGCATCCCGGACATGTCGTTCAGGGAGGTGAGCCGCAGCGACGGCGAGCCGTTCACCGTGGGGGCCGACGGTGGGTCACGTCCGGCGAAGTGGCGGGTGAGCGCGGTCATCGCGCCGATCCGCGTGGGCTCGGCGCCGGTCGAGCCGGGCATCGTGTTCGTCGCGTTCCCGCTGTGGCAGGTCACCGAGGCGTCGGCCGTGCTCGCGCGCACCCTCCTGAGCGCCGGCATCGGCATCATCCTGCTCGGGGCGGCCGCGGCCTGGTGGCTGGTGCGCCGGTCCCTGCGTCCGCTCAGCGAGATCGAGACGACGGCGGCCGCGATCGCGGCGGGCGACTACACGCGCCGCGTCCCCGCGGCCCCCGAGTCGACCGAGGTGGGTTCGCTCGGCGCCTCGCTCAACGCGATGCTCGCCCAGATCGAGCACGCGTTCGCGGCGCGCGCGGAGTCCGAGCGCCGGATGCGGCAGTTCGTCTCGGACGCCTCGCACGAGCTGCGCACGCCCCTGGCCACGATCCGCGGCTACGGCGAGCTGTACCGCATGGGTGCCCTCGACACGCAGGACAAGGTGGAGGACACGATGGCTCGCGTCGAGGACGCCGCACGGCGCATGGGCCTGCTCGTCAACGACCTGCTCGTGCTCGCCCGGCTCGACGAGGGCCGCCCCCTGCGCGCCGACCGCATCGACCTCGCCGCGATGGCCGACGACGCCGCCCGTGACCTCGTGGCGCTCGACCCGACGCGCACGGTCCGCGTCGTCGGGCTGACGTCGCAGACCCCGCCGTCGGCGCTCGTCGTGACCGGCGACGGCGACCGGTTGCGGCAGGTGCTGACGAACCTCGTGGGCAACGTCGCACGGAACACCCCGCCGGGGAGCGCGGCGGAACTCGCCCTCGGCACGGTCGTCGCCCCCGGCGACGCGAGCCGCGCGAGCGCCGTCGTCGAGGTGCGCGACCACGGTCCGGGCGTTACGCCCGAGCAGGCGCGACGCATGTTCGAGCGGTTCTACCGCGCCGACTCCTCCCGCACGCGCGAGTCCGGCGGGTCGGGCCTCGGGCTGGCGATCGTCGCGGCGATCGTGGGCGCGCACGGCGGGCACGTGACGACGCGGTCGCCGCAGGAGGGCGGACTGGTCGTCCGCGTGGAGCTGCCGCTCGCGGGAGTCCAGCCGACGACGGCGCCCGTCGACGGGTCAGCCAGCAGGTTCACCGCGACGCCCTGAGCGGCTACAGTGGCGCGTCGTCGTCACCCCGGCCCACCGCCGCGCGGTCGTACGCTGGATCTGACGGCAATCCCGAGTCACCGACAAAAGGTCTGATAAGCATGGGCGTCAACTGGCATGACGCACCTCAGTGGTTCCGCTCCTCGTTCTGTCGGGCCGCCCGCGGCGCCGGCGCGACAGCACCGGACGAGGAGCTGGCCACGGCAGCCGACGGCCTCGTCGAGCGCTGGTCGGGCGAGGACCGCCACTTCCACAACCTCAAGCACCTTGCGACGACGCTGCACCGCGTCGACGAGCTCGCCCAGGAGACGCACGACCCGGACCTGGTGCGGCTCGCGGCCTGGTACCACGGGGCGGTGTTCGCCTCGGACGCCAAGCTGACGTACGAGCTCAAGGGCGGCGAGCAGACGCCCGCGTCCGCCGAGCTGGCACGCAAGGAGCTCACCGTGCTGGGCATGCCTTCGGAGCGGGCTGACCGGGTCGCGGCGCTCGTCGACTCCTTGCTGCGTCATCAGCCGGCCGCCGACGACGTCGACGCGCAGGTGCTCAACGACGCCGACCTGTCGATGCTCGCGACCGAGCCGCAGAACTACAAGACGTACTCCGCGGCCGTCCGGGCCGAGTACGCGCACATCCCGCAGGCCGACTTCGTGCGGGCGCGGATCCGCATCCTGGAGCGGCTGCTGCACCGCGGCCCGATCTTCTCGACGCCGCAGGCCCAGCCGTGGGAGGGCCCCGCCCGCCAGAACGTGGAGGCCGAGCTGGCCCGCCTCCACAAGGAGCAGGCCAAGCTCGCCGCCGCCCAGGCCGAGCCGACTGCGGACTGACCCCACACCTGGTCGAGCCCCGACGAGACCGCCGACCCGCCCCGCTGGTCGAGCCCCGTCGAGACCGCTCGACCTCCCTGTGGATAACCCCCACAACGCCCTCCCCGCTCCCCCTACCGTCGTCCTGCCCGGGCGGTCCGGGACATGACGACGGCGGGCGACGCCCGCAGACGGGGGACGGACATGCGGTACGACGTCGACAGCGAGCGTGTGGCCCAGGCGAGCGCGGCGGTCAACGGATCGGTGGGCGCCATCCGGGCGGAGGTCGGCGCCATGATGCGCCACCTGCAGGATCTCCAGGCGAGCTGGCACGGCGGGGCGGCATCGGCCTTCGCCGGCGTGATGACCCAGTGGCAGTCCGCGCAGACCCAGGTCGAGCAGGCGCTGGACGCGGTCCAGGGGTCGCTGGCGAGCGCCGCGCGCACCTACGCGGACGCCGAGTCGCAGGCGGCGCGCCTCTTCGCGGCGCGCTGAGCCCGGCCGTTGCTGGTTGAGCCCCGTCGAAACCACGACTGGCGTTCGCGGTTTCGACGGGGCTCAACCCCAGGGTTTCGACGGGGAGGGGGTTTCGACGGGGCTCAACCTGCGGTGAGGGGGTTTCGACGGGGCTCAACCCCAGGGTTTCGACGGGGCTCAACCAGCACACGACGACGGCGGCCCGCCACCCCGCGAGGGGTGACGGGCCGCCGTCGTGTCTTGCTAGAGCGCGTGGATCAGAAGTCCATGCCGCCCATGTCGCCACCGGCCGGGACCGCGGGGGCCTTCTCCGGCTTGTCGGCCACGACGGCCTCGGTGGTGAGGAACAGCGCGGCGATCGACGCGGCGTTCTGGAGCGCCGAGCGGGTCACCTTGACCGGGTCGTTGACGCCCGCGGCCAGCAGGTCCTCGTACACGCCGCTGGCGGCGTTGAGGCCGTGGTTGGTCGGGAGGCCCTTGACCTTCTCCGCCACGACGCCGCCCTCGAGGCCGGCGTTGATGGCGATCTGCTTGAGCGGGGCCGAGATGGCGGCGGAGACGATCTGGGCACCCGTCGCCTCGTCACCCTCGAGCTCGAGCTTCTCGAACGCGACGGCACCGGCCTGGATGAGGGC
>CBINDH010000178.1:0-5899 GCA_966249365.1 uncultured Xylanimonas sp.
CCGTGCTGGTTGAGCCCCGTCGAAACCGCCGTGCTGGTTGAGCCCCGTCGAAACCGCCGTGCTGGTTGAGCCCCGTCGAAACCCGTCGCTCAGGCCTGGACCGGGCGGGCCGGCTCGATCTCGGCCTTCTCCCAGTGCTTGGCCGGCAGGGTCTTCGGCCGCCACGACTCGCGCTGCGCCTCGAAGGCCGTGATGGCCTCCTCGTTCTGGAGGGTCAGACCGATGTCGTCGAGGCCCTCCATGAGGCGCCAGCGGGTGTAGTCGTCGATCTGGAACGGCACGGTGATGTCGTCGGTGTGCACGGTGCGGTGCTCGAGGTCGACGGTCACCTCGGTGCCCGGGTTGGCCTCGAGGATCTTCCACAGGAGCTCGATGTCCTCCTGCGCGACGACGCCCGCCACGAGACCCTGCTTGCCCGAGTTGCCGCGGAAGATGTCGGCGAACCGGGACGCGAGGACGACCTTGAAGCCGTAGTCCTTGAGAGCCCAGACGGCGTGCTCACGCGACGAGCCGGTGCCGAAGTCGGGCCCGGCGACCAGCACAGAGCCGGACTTGTACGCGTCCTGGTTCAGCACGAACGAGGGGTCGCCGCGCCAGGCGGCGAACAGCGCGTCCTCGAACCCCGTGCGGGTGATCCGCTTGAGGTAGACGGCCGGGATGATCTGGTCGGTGTCGACGTTGCTGCGGCGCAGGGGCACCCCGACACCCGTGTGGACGGTGAACTTCTCCATGGTGTGTTCCTTAAGCGTCTGGGTGCGGTCAGGCCTGGCAGGGGGCGACGGCGGGGGCGCCGACTCCGACGGTCGGCAGGCCGAGGTCGACGACGACGGGCGCGTTGCCGTCGAAGCCGGAGGCGCCGACGCCGTCGAGCGGCGAGCCGTCGAACGTCGTCAGGTCGGTGTCGGCCGGCAGGTCGAGGTCGGCCAGCGAGGACAGCGTGCCGCGGATCGCGGTCGCGGCCGCGACGAGCGGCGAGACCAGGTGCGTGCGGCCGCCCTTGCCCTGACGACCCTCGAAGTTGCGGTTCGACGTCGACGCCGAGCGCTCCCCCGGCGCGAGCTGGTCGGGGTTCATGCCGAGGCACATCGAGCAGCCGGCGTTGCGCCACTCCGCACCGAAGTCCTTGAAGATCTTGTCGAGACCCTCGGCCTCGGCCTGCAGGCGCACACGCGCCGACGCCGGGACGACCAGGACACGGACGTTCTCGGCCTTCTGGCGCCCGTCGAGCACCTTGGCGACCGAGCGCAGGTCCTCGATGCGGCCGTTGGTGCACGAGCCGATGAAGACGGTGTCGACCTTCACGTCGCGCAGCGGGACGCCGGGCTGCAGGCCCATGTACTCGAGGGCGCGCTCGGCGGCGACGCGCTCGTTGGCGTCGGCGATCTCGGAGGGCACGGGCACGTTGGCGGACAGCGGCAGGCCCTGGCCGGGGTTCGTGCCCCAGGTGACGAACGGCTCGAGGTCGCTCGCCCGGAGCACGACCTCGGCGTCGAACGTGGCGTCGTCGTCGGACTTGAGCGTCTTCCAGTACTCGACGGCGGCGTCCCAGTCGGCACCCTCGGGGGCGTGCGGACGGCCCTTGAGATACGCGAAGGTCGTCTCGTCGGGGGCGATCATGCCGGCGCGGGCACCGGCCTCGATCGACATGTTGCAGATCGTCATCCGGGCCTCCATGGAGAGCTTCCGGATGGCCTCGCCGCGGTACTCGAGCACGTAGCCCTGGCCGCCGCCGGTGCCGATCTTGGCGATGATCGCCAGGATGATGTCCTTCGACGTCGTGCCGGGAGGCAGCTCGCCGTCGACCGTGATCGCCATGGTCTTGAAGGGCTGCAGCGGCAGCGTCTGCGTGGCGAGGACGTGCTCGACCTCGGACGTGCCGATGCCGAAGGCGAGGGCCCCGAACGCGCCGTGGGTCGACGTGTGAGAGTCGCCACACACCACCGTCAGGCCGGGCATGGTAAGACCAAGCTGCGGGCCCACCTGGTGGACGATGCCCTGGTCGGAGTCCCCCAGCGAGTGGATGCGGACGCCGAACTCCTGGGCGTTCTTGCGGAGCTGGTCGATCTGCGTGCGCGAGGTGACGTCCGCGATCGGCAGGTCGATGTCGAGCGTGGGGGTGTTGTGGTCCTCGGTGGCGATCGTGAGGTCGGGGCGCCGGACGGGGCGTCCCGCGAGACGGAGACCCTCGAAGGCCTGCGGGCTCGTGACCTCGTGCAGCAGGTGGAGGTCGATGTAGAGGAGGTCCGGCTCACCGTTCGAACCGTGGCGCACGAGATGTGCGTCCCAGACCTTCTCTGCCAGAGTGCCAGCCATCTGTTTCCCTTCTCAGGTCCCGCTCGGACTGGTGGTCCTCCGGGTTTCGGTTACCTCGAACTTGCAATCTCACGTGCCGAGACGGCAGTATCGCCCTATGGACGATACTAGCGGAGTCGGCGTTCTTGACAAGGCCGCGTCCGTGCTCGGCGCCCTCGAAGCGGGCCCGGCCACGTTGGCCCAGCTGGTGGCATCGACGGGGCTCGCCCGTCCGACCGCCCACCGCCTCGCAGTCGCGCTCGAGCACCACCGGCTCGTGGCCCGCGACATGCAGGGCCGCTTCATCCTCGGACCGCGGCTCAACGAGCTCGCGACGGCCGCCGGCGAGGACCGCCTGCTGGCGGCGGCCAACCCCGTGCTGATCGCGCTGCGCGACCACACCGGCGAGTCCGCCCAGCTCTACCGCCGCCAGGGCGACCACCGCGTCTGCGTCGCGGCCGCCGAGCGACCGGTCGGCCTGCGCGACTCCATCCCGGTCGGCGCGACGCTCACCATGCACGCGGGCTCGGCGGCCCACGTGCTCCTCGCCTGGGAGGAGCCCGACCGCCTGCACCGCGGCCTGCGCGACGCCGTCTTCACGGCGACCATCCTCTCGGGCGTGCGCCGGCGCGGGTGGGCACAGTCCGTCTCGGAGCGCGAGCTCGGCGTCGCGAGCGTCTCGGCGCCCGTGCGCGGGCCGTCCGGCAAGGTCGTCGCCGCCGTCTCGGTGTCCGGTCCGGTCGAGCGCCTGACCCGCCAGCCGGGGCGTCTGCACTCCGCCGCGGTGGCCGCCGCCGCCAACCGGCTCACCGAGGTCCTGCGGCGCGCCGGGGAATGATCACCATCACAGCGCCGCAGATCACTAGGCTGCGGGCTACGGTGCGACCGTCGCACCTGTGCCGACCTGCGTGAGGACCCGATGCCGGCAAAGGCCAAGACCGCTCTGATCTGGCTCGTCGTGATCTTCCTGATCTACGCGATCGTGAAGAGCCCCGACCGTGCCTCCGAGATCGTCCTCGCACTCTTCGACGTCATCAAGAACGCGTTCGTGGCGATCGGGGAGTTCTTCGCCAATCTGATCGGCGGCTGATCTCGGAGCGCCTCGTGGACTACCGGCCGCGCGTGAGCATCAGGCGGAACCACGACCTGAGGCGCTACATCCTGCCCACCGAGACGGTCGTGCTCGCCACGCGCCGTCACTGGGCGTCCCTGCTCGAACCGGCGGCGACGGCGATCGGAACCTTCCTCGTCGTCGCCGTCATCGTGTACGCCTCTCCCCCGAGCGCGCAGGACGCCGTCGGCTGGCTGTGGTTCGTCTGGCTGTTCACGCTGCTGCGCTTCGGGTTCCGCTGGCTCGAGTGGGCGCACGAGTGGTTCGTCTCCACGGACAAGCGGCTGCTGCTGCTGTACGGGCTCGTGATCCACAAGGTCGCGATGATGCCGCTCGTCAAGGTCACCGACATGGGGTACTCCCGCACCCCGCTCGGGCAGCTCCTCGGGTACGGCCGGTTCGTCATGGAGTCCGCCGGGCAGGACCAGGCGCTGCGCCAGGTGGACTACGTGCCCCACCCCGACGCCACCTACCGCACGCTGGTCGCGGAGATCTTCCGTCCGGCGGGCACCAAACCCCCGAGCGGATCGGCGCCGGCGTCCGACGCGCCTCCGCCGACCCCTGGTGGGCCCACACCCCTGCCCGTCGTGATCGTGCCCGGACGCGTCCAGTCCGACGACGATGCGCGCCCGACGACGCAGCCCATCCCGGTCGGGCGGTCCGGCAAGCCGGTTCCCCCGTCGGTGGCGGTCAAGCCCGCGGGACCCGCATCCCCCTCGTCGCCGGTGCCCTCGTCGGCGTCGTCGTCGGCGTCGTCGGCGTCATCGACGACGGCAGAGCCCACGGCGCGTGACGCGTCTGCCTCGCCGAAGCCGCACTGGGAGACCCCGCCCGAGTGGCGTCGGCCCAAGCCGTACGACTCGTACCCGCGCTGAGGGCGGCGACGCGCCGGCACCCCGGCGCCGGACGCTCCCGGCGCACGACGAAGGCCCGGTCCGTCGGGACCGGGCCTTGATCTGTACCCCCAGCGGGATTTGAACCCGCGTTACCGCCGTGAGAGGGCGGCGTCCTAGGCCGCTAGACGATGGGGGCCTATGACTCCGTGCACGGATGCACGGTGCGTACCCCCAGCGGGATTTGAACCCGCGTTACCGCCGTGAGAGGGCGGCGTCCTAGGCCGCTAGACGATGGGGGCCTATGACTGCCGGCTCTTGCGAACCGACTGCCGGAGAATCGTACCCGACCTCGGCAGTGCCGAATGACGGAGGCGATCTCTGAGCTGGGGTACCAGGACTCGAACCTAGAACAACTGAACCAGAATCAGCCGTGTTGCCAATTACACCATACCCCATGGTGGTATCGGCCCTTCGGTCTCCTCAGGGCCAACAGCGGTAAACACTACCGGACACCGGGCCCGTCCACCAAAACGGCACGGCAGGTTCCGTGGTGTCCTGCGTCACCGGCCCCGGCGCGGACGCGTGCCACGGCGCCCGAGCCTTGGCACGATCGAGCCCATGGGCTCCCCCCACGACCACGCGACCCGTGCCGCGTCCTTCGACTCCGGCGCCGACACCTACGCCGCGGTGCGGCCCACCTACCCTGACCAGGCCGTCGACTTCCTGGTCCCCCGCGGTGCCCTGCGCGTCCTCGACCTGGGAGCGGGCACGGGCACGTTCACCGTGTCCCTCGTCGCGCGCGGCCTCGACGTCGTCGCCGTCGACCCGTCGACCGCCATGCTCAAGCAGCTCACGGCTGCGTTGCCCACCGTCGAGACGCACGTCGCCCCCGCGGAGGCGATCCCGCTGCCCGAGGGGTCGGTCGACGCCGTCGTCGTCGGGCAGGCCTGGCACTGGTTCGACGAGAGCGCAGCATCGGCCGAGACGGCGCGCGTGCTGCGCCACGGCGGCACGCTGGGCATCGTCTGGAACGACCGGGACGTGTCCGTCGACTGGGTCGCGCAGTTCGGCGAGATCCTGCACCGCGGCGACCGCCTCGAAGCGGTCGCCGACCACCCGGTGCCCGTGCTCGGCCCGGAGTACGACGACGTCGAGCATCACACCACCGCGTGGGCGAACGAGATCACGACGACGTCGCTGCGCCCGCTGGCGGCGTCGCGCAGCTACCTGCTGACCCTGCCCGAGGCGGATCGGGAGGAGCTGCTCGCGGCCGTCGACGAGCTCGTCGCCACGCACCCCGACCTGGCCGGCCGCGACGCCGTGGCGCTCCCCTACGTCACCCACGCGTACCGGGCGACGCGGCGCTGAGCCGGCGACCCGGGCGGGACCACGCGGCCGGGCGCCCACCGGGCGACCCGGCGCCGGACCGGCCGCGGCGTGTCCCGCCGGCTAGAGACCCAGTGCCTCGGCGAGCGTGTCGAGCCCGGTGATCCGACGTGCCCGCGGACCGGCCTGGAACGCGCGCGAGTGCTCGTGGTCGTGGTAGCCCGGACGCTCCCTGCCCGGACGGTCGAGCCAGACGCCGACCAGCCCCGCCTCCGACGCCGCGAGTGCGTCCACGTCGGGTTCGTCGCCCACGTACGCGGTCCGGGCCGGGTCG
>CBINDH010000179.1:0-5895 GCA_966249365.1 uncultured Xylanimonas sp.
TCATCCGCAGGACGAAACAGGTTCGTCCGTAGTGCCGATGACGTTGACGCGTCCCGGGGCGGACCAGACGCCGTCGGCGGCCCCCGGGACGGGACCGAGGTCGCCGTCGTCGTGGAACGTCGTCGCGAAGAGCCGACGGACGCGCTCGACGCCCTCGGAACGGCTCCACGCGGGAAGCCACTGCGGTGTGGACATGCCTGAGGTCTCCTTGGGGTGCTGGTGGAGGGTCGGGCGGGAGTCAGACCGGGCTGACGCCGAGCCGCATCCCCGCGAGCCCGCGCTTGCGGGCGGCGAGGGACCGGGCGACGTCGCGCAGCACGCGACCGCCGGGGGAGTCCGGAGCGGCGAGGACGGCCGGCGTGCCGTCGTCCCCGGCCTCGCGCACCGCCGGGTCGAGCGGGACCTGGCCGAGCAGCGGCACGTCCTTGCCGAGCGCGGCCCCGAGCGACGCGGCGACCCGCTCGCCGCCCCCGGACCCGAAGATCTCGAGGCGCGACCCGTCGGGCTGCTCGAGCCACGACATGTTCTCGATGACGCCGACGACGCCCTGGTGGGTCTGCATCGCGATCGACCCGGCCCGCTCGGCGACCTCTGCCGCGGCGGCCTGCGGCGTCGTCACGACCACGATCTCCGAGCCGGGCAGGAGCTGCGCCACGGAGATCGCGATGTCGCCCGTCCCCGGGGGCAGGTCGAGCAGGAGCACGTCGAGGTCGCCCCAGTAGACGTCCGCGAGGAACTGCTCGAGCGCGCGGTGCAGCATCGGGCCGCGCCACACGACCGGCTGGCCGGCGGGGACGAACATGCCGATCGAGACCACCTTGACGCCGTGCGCGATGGGCGGCAGCAGCATCGAGTCGACGCGCGTGGGCTGGCGGTCCACCCCGAGCATGCGCGGGATCGAGAACCCGTAGATGTCCGCGTCGACGACGCCCACGTTCAGGCCCTCGGCGGCCAGCGCGACCGCGAGGTTCGCCGTCACCGACGACTTGCCGACACCGCCCTTGCCCGACGCGATCGCGTACACCTTGGTGAGCGAGCCGGGCTGCGAGAACGGGATGACGGGGTCGCCGTTGCCGCCGCGCAGCTTCGAGCGCATCTTCGCGCGCTGCTCGGGCGTCATGACCCCGAGGTCGACCTGGACACCCGTGACCCCGTCGACGGCCTGGACCGCGGCGGTGACGTCCTCCACGATCGTCGACTGCATCGGGCAGCCGGCCACCGTGAGGTCGACACCCACGGTGACGCGCCCGCCGTCCGAGACGTCCACCGACCGGACCATGTCGAGCTGGGTGATCGGGCGGCGGATCTCCGGGTCGATGACGGCGCCGAGCGCCTCGCGAATCTGGTCGACGAGCGTGGTCATACCGCGATCCTAGGGTGCGGTCGGGGAACTGTGGTGAGCCCCGTGGCCCGGTCTCGGGAACGGCGGGGCGCCCTCGGCCCCCGTCGGCGCAGTTAGGCTGCCCACTCACGGAAGGGATGGTCATGGGCGCCCGATCTGCGATACCGACGATGGTGACGCGTCTCACGACGCCCGCCGACGCCGCCGCGCTCGCAGCACGGCTGCAGGACCCAGGACGCGGCTGGCCTGTTGTCGTGATCTCGACACCCGCCGGGTCGTCACGGCCGTACGTCGACCCGGAGACCGTGCTCGACCAGGTCACCGGCTGGGCCGAGGTCGTCGTCGTCCCCACGGGCGACGTGTCGTGGGCGTTCTCCGACGCGATGCCGCCCCACACCCAGGTCTACGGCGGGGCGAGCCGCGTGTATCCGGTCGGTCTCGGGTGGGTGCGCGACGTGCGGCAGTCGCCGCTGCGGTTCGCCTACTCCGCCGACGAGGGTGAGCGCGTGCGCGGACGCCTGGTGCACGACGCGCTCGCCGCCGCCGCGCGGGCAGGACTCACGACCGCGCGTCCGACCGGCGCCGCCCGGCCCGCTGTCGGGACGGTCCGCCTCCTGACCGCGGCGCGAGCCATCGTGGTGCTCGACGACGGGACGCGCGCCGCCGTGGCCGAGGAGCTCACGCTGCCCGGCGTGCCCGTCGAGCGCCTGCTGCGCCCGGGGATGGAGGTGTCCGGGATCCTCGACCCCGCCACGGGCCTGCTCGACATCACGGGCATGATCCCCAGCCGTGACGCTCGCCTGCGCCTGGTCCACGCGACCTACAAGCCCGGCAGCGTGGTGCTCGGCCGGGTCGTCGCCGTCGCCGACGACACCGTCACGATCGCCGTCGCACCCGACGTCGAGGCGCACGTCCGGCGCGCCCACGTCACCGGCACCGAGCTCGACCGGCTCACCGACCTCTTCACTGTCGGGGAGGTGGTCGCGGCACGGGTCGTGCCCTCTCCGGGCGTCTCGCTGCGGCTCGACGACGTCGACGACTCGACCGACGCGCCGCTGCCCGCGATCTCCCTGCTGCCGGGCGGGCCGCCGTGGCTCGAACCCGCGGGGAAGGGCGGGGCGCCGCCGGCCGGGATGCCGCACCCGCCCGCGGCCGCGCCGCCGCCCGCGACCGGTGAACCCGGGGCGACGGCTGGTGAACCTGCGGTGCCGGCTGGTGCACCCGCCCCGCGCCCGCGGCGGCCCAGCCCGGCAGACCTGCGCGCCGGCCGCACGCCGCCGCCGGTCCCGTCGCCACCGGGTGCCTCGTCGTCGGGCGCGCCGCCGTCGTCCGCCGCGACGTCGTCGTCGGGCGCGTCCTCGACGGCGGACCGCAAGGCGGCCGCCCGCAGCCTGTCGCTCTCGCTCGAGGCGGAACGTGCCCAGACGGCCGCACTGACCCAGCGCGCGGAGGCCGCGGAGCGGCGCGCGCTCGAGTTCGAGGCCGAGGTCCACGGGCTCCGGCGCGAGCTTGCGCGCTTCGCCGAGGAGCAGCGCACGCACGAGGCCGAGGTCCGCGATCTGCGCACCCGGCTCCGCGAGGCGAAGCGCGCGGAGCGGCGCGCGGTCACCACGGCGGCCGGGGCGGGGGCACCCGAGGCGGAGTTCCTCGACCCCGTCGAACGGTTCCGGCACGACGTCTACCTGACCTGGGCGACCGAGGTGCCCGCCGTCGAGAAGGCGGCGCGACCGCTGCCGGACTACGTCGTGGGGCCGAAGTTCCTCGCGTCGCTCGACCAGGTCCACGGCGTGTCACGCGAGCGCGTGCTGACCGTGGTCGTCTGGGTCCTGACCGGTCAGGCGCCGTACCTGCACGGGCTGCAGCTCCACCCGCTGCGCTCCGGCACGGGCGGCGACGACCCCGTGCGCGTGCGCGACGCCGACGGCGCGACCGCCTGGCGGGTGTCCCTGCAGGTCAACACCCCGTCGGCGCGGCGCCTGCACTTCTGGCGGCTGACCGACGGGCGCGTCGAGCTCGCCCGCGTCGTCGTCCACGACGACTTCGGGATCTGACCTACGACGCGTCGTGCGGCCGCTCGACCTCGCGCTGCTCCTCCAGCTCCTCGAGCAGGTTGCGGATCTCGGAGCGCACGAAGTCGCGGGTCGCGACCTCGCTCAGGGCGAGGCGCAGGGCGGCCATCTCGCGGGCCAGGTACTCGGTGTCGGCGAGGTTCCGCTCGGCGCGCTGACGGTCCTGCTCCGCGGTGACGCGGTCGCGGTCGTCCTGGCGGTTCTGTGCGAGCAGGATCAGCGGTGCCGCGTAGGACGCCTGCAGCGAGAGCATCAGGGTCAGGGCCGTGAAGCCGTTGTCCGCCTTGTCGAACCGCAGGTCCACCGGGCCCCAGGAGTTCCACGCCAGCCACACCGCGCAGAAGATCGTCAGCCAGATGAGGAACCGCGGCGTGCCGAGGAACCGGGCGATGCCCTCGGTCGCCTTGCCCATCGCGTCCTGGTCCACGCGGATGCGGGGGACGAGGCTGCGCCGCGCCTCCCTCGGGGTGTCGAGACGGTCAGCCACGGGTCACCTCCTCGTCCAGTGACTCGTCGGTGGACTCGCGCCAGTCCTCGGGGAGCAGGTGGTCGAGCACGTCGTCGACCGACACCGCGCCCAGCAGCCGGCGTTCGTCGTCGAGCACCGGCAGCGCGAGCAGGTCGTACGCCGCGAGCAGACGGGTGACGCGGCCGAGCGGGGCGTCCGCGGTGAGCGCCTCCGTGTCGGTGTCGACGACGGAGCCGACCGCGGCGTGCGGGGGCTCGCGCAGCAGGCGCTGGAAGTGCGCGACCCCGAGGAACCGGCCGGTGGGCGTCTCCAACGGCGGGCGGGCCACGAACACCACCGACGCGAGCGCCGGCGGCAGGTCCTGCTTGCGGATCTGCGCGAGCGCCGCCGCGATCGGGGTCTCCGGGCCGAGGATGACCGGCTCGGTGGTCATCATGCCGCCCGCCGTGTCCTCGCCGTAGGCGAGCAGACGGCGGACGTCCTCCGCCTCCTCGGGCTCCATGAGGTCGATGAGGCGCGCGGCCTGCGCGGCGGGGAGCTCCTGCAGCAGGTCCGCGGCGTCGTCGGGCTCCATGACCTCGAGGACGTCGGCGGCGCGCGTCGTCTCCAGGCCCGACAGGATCGCGACCTGGTCGTCCTCCGGCAGCTCCTCGAGGACGTCGGCGAGGCGCTCGTTGTCGAGGGCCGCGGCGACCTCGAGGCGGCGCGTGTCGCCGAGCTCGTGGATGACGTCGGCGAGGTCGGCGGGGCGCATGTCCTCGTACGCCTCGAGCAGCGCGGCGGCACCCTGACCGCGCGCGCCGACGGCGAGGGACGACACGGCGTCGATCCCGACGATCATGGTGGCGCCGCGACGACGCAGGCCGAGCGTCGTGCGGCCCGGCTCGCGACGGCGCACGAAGAGCTGGTCGACCAGCCAGTCGCCGTTGCGCTGCCGCGCGATCGACACGTCCTCGACCGTGACCTCGCCCGAGCCGTCGCGCATCGTCACCGTGCGGTCGAGCAGCTCGCCGAGCACGAGCGACTCCATCGCACGCTGCTCGAAGCGCCGCAGGTTCATCAGACCCGTGGTGATGACCTGGCCGGCGTCGATGCTGGTCACACGGGTCATGGGCAGGAACACGCGCCGTCGGCCGGGGATCTCGACGACGAGGCCCACGGCACGCGGCGCGCCCTTGGCGCGAACGAGGACGACGACGTCGCGCACGCGGCCCACCGGGTCCCCGATCGGGTCGAAGACGGTGGTGCCGGCCAGTCGCGCGACGAAGACTCGGGTTCCGGCGCTCACGCGGGCCAGGCTATCCCGTGGCCGGGCGCCGACGCGGTCGTACCGGCGCGGACGCCTTGGTGGTGGGGACCAGACTTCTGCGACAGACTGGGCAAATGAGCTTCGCCCGACCTCAGCCCGTCCCCCGGACGCCCACGCTCCCGCAGGGTGACACCGTCGCCGCGTACCCCACGTACCTCGAGGCGCAGCACGCGGTCGACTACCTGTCCGACAACAAGTTCCCCGTCCAGTCCGTCACGATCGTCGGCACCGACCTGCAGATGGTCGAGCGGGTCACCGGCCGCCTGACGTACGGGCGGGTGGCGATGGCCGGGGCGGGGTCGGGTGCCTGGTTCGGTCTGTTCGTCGGGCTCCTGCTGTCGCTGTTCGGCGGCGCGGGCGTGGTCAACGGCGTCGTGTTCGTCGCCATCGCGCTCGGTGCGGGCTTCGGCCTGCTGTTCTCCGTGCTGTCGTACGCGCTCACGCGCGGCAAGCGCGACTTCACGTCGCAGTCGCAGATCGTCGCGACGACGTACGCGATCCTGTGCGACCCGTCGAACGCTGGCGAGGCGCGGTCGCTGCTGCTGAAGTCCCCGAGCGGCCTCGGCAAGGCGCGCGCCGAGGTGACCTCCGCCGCCCCGGGGGCGAGCCAGTACGGCGCGCCCGCCCCCGCGGCCCCGACGACGCCGCGCACCCCGGACCCGCGCTGGACGACCCCGACGGGCGAGCCCCGCTACGGCGCGATGCT
>CBINDH010000180.1:0-5876 GCA_966249365.1 uncultured Xylanimonas sp.
GCCTGCCGCCGCCGGGCTCCCACCACCGGTCGTCGAGCGGCCACGGCCCGGCCCACGCGACGACCCGGAAGCCGAAGCCCACCCCGCCGTCGAGATCCGTCGGATGACTCGCCACCGGCCGGGAGTCGAGCCGTTGCGCGGATCTCGACGGCGGTGCGGGCTCGGCCGCAGGCACCAGGGCCGCCGGTGGGGCCGTCAGGTGGAGGCGCGGGTCGACCAGGACCTCGGCGCCCGCGTCGTCGAGGAGGCGGACCCCGGCGGGGGCCGGGAGGAGGGTCGCCGGCGCGGGGGCCGGGAGCGCGCCCGGCCACGGCAGGGCGGGGTCGCGCGGCACGGGCACGTGCTCGCCGAACGGGACGAGGTGCACGCGGTCGCGCGGGTCGCGGCCGCCCTGGAGCGTCACCGTGAGCACCGCGTCGCCGCCCAGCAGGCCCTGCACGCGGCCCAGCGCGCGGCGGGCGCGCGTGTCGCCGCCCGCGTCCGCACCCCACAGGCTCGGCTGGTGCGTGCCCGCGGGCACCACCTCCTCGGCCGCGAGCGCCAGGTGGACGATCGGGGCGGGCTCGGCGTCGCCGTCCCGCCCGCGCCTCGCCTGGGCGGACGTGAGCCACCCCTCGAGCTGCCAGCGCACCCGGTCGGTGATGCGGGCGGCGCTCAGCCCACCCGTCGCGGCGTCGTCGGTGCGCCACACCCGTTCGAGCACGCTCTCGCCGGTGCGCGCGGTGATGCGCAGCCGCCCGCAGGCCAGCCCGCGGCGGGACAGCAGGTCGTGCAGCTCCTCCGCGAGGCGGCGGGCCGCGAAGGCGGCGACGTCGACGCGCAGCGCGGGCGGGTCGAGCTCCGCGCCGACGGCGAGGTCCTCCTCGGGCCGGCGGCGCGCGGGCGGGCGCAGGTCCTCGCCGCGTGCGAGCCGCTGCGCCCACGCGCCGAGGTCGCCGAACCGGCCGAGCACCGCCTCGGGCGGGAGGGCCGTCAGGTCGCCCAGGGTGCGGACCCCGAGCCGCCACCACAGGTCGACGGCGGCGCGCACCGCCGCGAGGCTGCCCGGGTCGGTGACGGCGTGCAGCAGGTCCGCGGTGCGCCGCGGGGCGAGGAACGCGCGCGACCCGCCCGGGGGCACGACGGCGTCCTCGCGCGCGGCGAGCACCGCGGCGAGGATCCCGTCCGCGATGCCCACCTGCGGCTCGAACCCCGCGCCCGACACCGCCTCGACCAGGGCACGCGCGAGCTCGGCCTCGGTGCCGTGGTAGCGCGCGGCACCGTCGGCGGGCAGCAGCAGGAGCCCGGGCCGGGCGACCTCCACCCCGGCGACGACGGTCTCGGCCGCGACCGCGACGGGCTCGAACTCGCGCGCGTCACGGGCGTCGTCGGCGGCCAGCAGCACCAGCTCGGGGCAGCGTTCCTGCGCGGCCCGCCGCCGCATCCCGCGCCGCACGCCTGCCGAGCGCGCGACCGCCGACGCCGCCACGACCCCCTGGTGGGTGAGCACGGCGGCGGGCACGTGCGCGTCGACCTCGGCGACCGCCATCGCGGCGACGACAGGCCAGTCGGGCACCCACAGCACGGCGGTGCGGGTGGGGGTGACGCTCACGCCACCACCCGCAGCCCGCGCGAGCCGGACGAGCCGGTCGAGACCACCCCGGGCTCGACCCTCCGGGTGCCCCCGACCACCGGCACCTCGACCTCCAGCTCGACCGGCTGCGCGGCCGCCCCGCGGCCGGTCCGCCGCACCCGCAGCGTCCGCCGGCGCAGCCAGCCCGCGCCCTGGTCCGCTCCCCACCAGGACCCGTCGCGCGCGTCCAGGGACACGTGCGCCCCCGGCCAGGGTGTCGTCGTCGCGAGCACCGCTCCGCGCTCGCGCGCGCGGGCGGCCAGGCGCCGCCGGGCGGCGTCGAGCAGGGCGACGGCCGGCCCGAGCACGACGACGTCGACGCCGTCGAGCAGCGCGGCGACGACGGTCGGCGCGTCGGCGCCCGGGGTCGGCACGACGGCGACCCGCTCGAGGGCCAGCCCGGCGTCGGCGGCCGCGACCAGCCCGAGGGCGGGCGCCCCGACGAACGCGACCCACGCGCCCTCCTGCGAGGCGGCGGCCAGCAGCCCGAGCAGCAGCGACGTCGACCCCTGGACGGCGATCGTGCCGCCCGCGGGGAGCGCGCCGCCGGGCAGCAGGTCCGCGAGCGCGGGCTGCACGGGCAGGCGCCCGGCGTGCGGGACGGGCGGCTCCGGGGACGCCCCCGCGGTGCCGCGCGAGCCCTGCGGGACCGGGGCGACGGCGTCCGCGTCCTGCGGGACCGGGGCGACGACGTGCGCGCGCGGCCGGCGCACCCCGGTGCGCAGCTCGGCCGCCGCGAGCGCGGCGAGGGCGTGCGCCCGGCGGCCGTCGTTCGCTCGTCGCACGCCCGCACCGCCCGCGGCTTCCCCGGGAAGGGCAGACACGTCGGTGACGACGACGGTCATGGGGAACCCCCTTCCCCCGCGGGCGGTGCTGGCGTTCACGTGCTCGTTGTTCGAACACCTGTTCTAGTGAAACCCCTCCGGGCGAGGGTGTCAACCACGGTGGCGTGCGCCTCCGGGGCGCGGCACCATGACGCCATGAACCTCGAGCGCCCCTATCCCCCGGACCCCTACTCGCTCCTCCCGCAGGTTCCCTCGTTCACCCTCACCAGCCCGGACATCACCGACGGCCGGCGCCTCGACGTGGCGTTCTCCGCCGACGGCGCGGGCCGGTCGCCCGCCCTGGAATGGTCGGGGTTCCCCGCCCAGACGCAGTCCTTCGTCGTCTCCGTCTTCGACCCGGACGCGCCGACGCCGTCGGGCTACTGGCACTGGAACGCCTACGACATCCCCGCCTCGGTCACCTCGCTGCCCGCGGACGCGGGCGCCACCGACGGCGCGAACCTGCCCCCGGGCGCGGCGCAGGTCCGCAACGACGGCGGCACCTACGGCTTCACCCCGGCTGCCCCGCCGCACGGCGACCACGAGCACCGGTACTTCTTCGCGGTGCACGCCCTCGACGTGCCGACGCTCGGCATCACGCCCGACGTGTCGAACGCCGCCGTCGCCTTCAACGCCGTCTTCCACACGCTGGCGCGGGCGGTGCTCGTCGCCACCTACCAGCGGTGAGCCTCCCGACGCTCGGCGACCTCGCCTGGGCGCCCGCGCTCGACCATCCCGAGCTGCTCGCGCCACCGGTGCTGACGGCGCTGCGCGCCTGGGCCGTGGCCGACGACCGCGTGGCGGGCGGCGTCGCCGTCGCGCGCATCGACCCCGAGCACGCCGACACGGCCACGCTCAACGAGGTCCACGCGCTGCCGCCCGAGGCGAGCGCGAACTGCGTGCTGGTCGCGGGCCGCCGCGGGGAGGTCGAGCGCATCGCCGCGTGCGTCGTCCCCGCGACCACGTTCGCGGACGTCAACACGCGCGTGCGCAAGCTGCTCGACGTGCGTAAGGCGTCGTTCATGGCGCGCGAGCGGGCGGTCGCCGAGTCGGGTCAGGAGTACGGCGGCATCGGGCCGCTGGGCCTGCCCGCGGGGTGGCGGGTGCTGGTCGACGCGCGCTTCGCCGCACCGGGTGCGCTCGCGCTGCAGGGCTCGGGGGTGCGGCACTCCAAGCTGCTCATGACGGGCGAGCTGTTGTGCGCGGCACCGGGCGTCGAGGTCGTCGACGACCTGGGCGTCGCCCGCTGAGCGCGGGCGCGCACCGCCGGCAACGCGGGTGCGCGCAGCGCGCCTCAGCCGGGCAGCGCGGCCGTGAGGTCGACCTCGACGAGCTGACCGCGGAACCCGAGGCGGGCGACGCCGAGCAGCGTGCTCGCGGTGCTGAACGCCGGTGAGAGGGGCGAGGCGTTGAGCCGCTGCCACGCGCCGGCCAGTACCTCGGTCTCGTCGCTGACGACGTAGATGACAGAGCGGACGACGTGCTCCGGCCGGGCGTCGACGGCGGCCAGGGCCGTGACGGCGTTGGCGACGACCTGGTCGATCTGCGCGTCGAGGTCCCCCGGCCCGACGAGCTCGCCCGTCACGTCGAGCGGGCACTGGCCCGCCAGGTAGGCGGTGCGGCCCGCCGCGACGACGGTGACGTGGTGGTACCCGGGCGGCTCGTGCAGCCCCGCGGGGTTGATGCGCTCGATATCGACGGTCATGCGCGCAGTCTGGCACCGGACCGCCGGTGCGCGACCCGGTGCCCGGATCGCGGGGCGGTCAGCCCTCGGCCTTGCCGCGACGCCAGTAGCCCATGAAGGCGACGGCCTTGCGGTCGAGGCCTCGTTCGCCGACCAGGAAGCGCCGCAGACCCTTGATGACGCCGGCCTCACCGGCGAGCCACGCGTAGAGGTTGGCCTGGTCCGCGAGCGCGCGCCCCTCGTCGTCGATCGGCACCTCCCACAGCACCTCGTGGTCGATGTCGACGTCCTCCAGCACGGCGTCCGACGACGTCGGCGCGGCCACCCGGCCGAGCAGCCGGTCGGTGGCCGCCTCGACCGCCGGGGCGAGCAGGGCGCCGTGCTCGAGCCCGTCGCGCCCGAGCCACTGGACGCGCACGCCGGGAGGCGCCTTGAGGGTCCAGCGGTCCTCGGGGTGGGGCACCTCGAGCAGGACCTCGCCGATGTAGTGCTCGGGCAGCGACTCGCAGATCGCCGCGATCGCGGGCACCGCCGTCTCGTCGCCGGCGAGCAGCACCGCGCTGGTTCCGTCCGGCGGGGCGAAGCCGAGGCCGCCGTGCGGGCCGTCGTAGCTCGCGTTGGGGCCGAGGATCACGAGCGGCGTGCCGGGGCGGGCGCCGTTGGCCCACCGGGTCGCCGGGCCGGTGTCGCCGTGGAGCACGACGTCGACGTCGAGCTGGTTGAGCTCCGGCCGCACGGTTCGGACGGTGTAGGTGCGCAGCGGGTTGCGGCGCTCCTCGGGCAGCTCACGCCAGGCGGTGTACCAGTCCGGGTTCTGCCGGTCGAGGTACTCCCAGCCGCCGCACGGGGCGGGCAGGAGGAGCTTGACACGCTGGTCGAGCCCGTTGTCGGCGAACTCGTGGAGGTCCGGTCCGGTGAACGTGATGCGCGCGAACGACGGGCACAGGCGCACGACGCGCAGGACTTCGACGTCGAACATGCGCCACGGCTTGACGTCGTGGACGACGGGCGCGGCGAGAGTCACGGTCACGGCAGGTAAGCCTAACCTCAGTCCCGCGATCTACGAAACGTGGCGCCGGTCACACGCGTGTCGCCCAGAAGGCGACGGCCGACGCGGCGGCGACGTTGAGCGAGTCCACCCCGCCGGTCATGGGGATCTTCACGACGACGTCGCAGGCGTCGATCGCCGCGGCCGTCATGCCGTGTCCCTCGGTGCCGAGCACCAGGGCGAGCTTCTCGGGCGGCTCCGCGGCCAGGTCGTCGAGCGACACGGCGTCGTCGGACAGCGCGAGCGCGGCGACGACGAACCCGTCCTCCTGCAGCTCGCGCAAGCCGCCCGGCCAGCTCTCGAGCCGGGTCCACGGGACCTGGAAGACCGTGCCCATCGACACCCGGACCGAGCGCCGGTAGAGCGGGTCGGCGCAGCGCGGCGTCACCAGGACGGCGTCGACGCCGAGCGCGGCCGCGCTGCGGAAGGCGGCCCCGACGTTCGTGTGGTCGACGATGTCCTCGAGCACGGCGACCCGGCGGGCGCCCGCGCCGCCGCGCGCGGCCGCGACGAGCTCCCGCACCGGCGCCAGCGCGGGTCGGTGCATGGCGGCGAGCGCCCCGCGGTGCAGGTGGAACCCGGTGACCTTCTCGAGCACCTCCTCGGTGCCCGCGAACACTGGCACGTCCGGCCAGTCCGCGAGGACGTCGGCCATCGACTCGAGCCACCGGTCGGCCATGAGGAAGGAGCGCGGCCGGTGCCCCGCCG
>CBINDH010000181.1:0-5869 GCA_966249365.1 uncultured Xylanimonas sp.
CCTCCGCGCGCCCGGTGACGCTGCGCGTGGCCAACGTCGGTGCTCCGCTCGACGCCGAGGGCGTCGCCTCGCTTGCGTCGCTGCGCGCGTCGGCGAAGGGCGCTGGTTCGGTCGGCCGGTTCGGCGTCGGGTTCGCCGCCGTCCGCGCGGTCAGCGACGACGTCACGCTCCGCTCCGCGACGGGCGGCGTCCGCTTCGCCGAGTCGCTGACGCGTGCCGAGCTCGCGCGCGAGGGGCTCGACCCCGGCCGCAGCCCCGCCGTGCTGCGGCTGCCGTTCGCCGTGCCGGGTGCCGACGGCGAGACCGTCGTCGAGCTCGTGCTCCGGGACGACGACGCCGTCGCCGCGGTGCGCGCCCAGCTCGACGCCGTCGACGACGCGCTGCTTCTCGCCCTGCCGGCGCTCGACCGCGTCGAGGTCGAGGTCGACGGTGTGGCCCGCGTCCTCGAGGGCGTGGCGGACCGGTGGGTCACGCACCGGACCGAGGGCGAGCTCGGTGCCGCCGACGTCGCCGACCTGCCGGTCGAGCAGCGCCGCACCGCGTGGTCCGCGGTCTGGGCGCTGCCGCGGGCGGCGTCGGGCGCGCCGCACGTGCTGCACGCCCCGACCCCGACCGACGTCCCGCTGACCTTCCCGGCCCTGCTCGTCGCGACGTTCCCCGTCGACCCCGGGCGTCGGCGCGTGCTGCCCGGTGCGGCGGCCGACCGCCTCGCCGTCGAGGCGGGGCGCGCCTACGCGGACCTGCTCGCCGTCGTCGCCGCCGAGCGTGGCGCGGACGTGCTCGACCTCGTCCCCGCGGGCCTGCCGGCGGGCGAGCTCGACGCCGCGATCCGTGCGGCCGCGCTCGATGCGCTCGCCGGCACGCCGCTGCTCCCGACGGCGTCCGCGCGGGGCGGGGACGGTCTCGTCGCGCCGCGCGACGCCGTGCTGCTCGCCGACCGTGCCGGCACGCTCCCCCTCGCGACGCGCCACCACGCCACCGCGCGACGGCTCGGTGCGCGCGTCGCCGCGTTGGCCGACGTCCTCGACGACCTTGCCGGACTGCCACCCGCCCGTTGGCACGACGTCTACGCCGCCCTCGCCCCGCACGTCAGCGACCCGTCGGTGCGCGAGGCTCTGGCGGGCGCCCCCGTCCCGCTGGCCGACGGCCGCACCGCCCGGGGGTCCCGCGGGCTCGTCCTCCCGCCGCCCGAGGGCATCGCCGGGCCGGCCGGCGCGTGGGACGTGCTCGGGCTGCGGGTCGTCCACGAGGAGGCCGCCCACCAGGTCCTGACGCGTGTCGGCGCCACAGAGTTCCAGCCCCTCGGCGTGCTCGCCGAGCCCTCCGTGCGCGCGGCCGCGCTCGACGCCGCCGAGGCCGTCCTCGACGGCGCCGCCGACGACGAGGCCGCCGACGTCGTCCACGCGGTCCTGACGCTGGCCGCGCACGCCCTCGCGGCGGGCGCCCCGCGCGACCGGTTCCCGTTCTGGCTCGGTGAGCTGCCCGTCGCCGTCGACGACGGGGACGTCGCCGCGCTGCGCGAGACGGCGCTGCCGGGCACGTGGGCGGCCGACCATCTCGACGGCCTGGCCGTCGTCGCCCAGGAGGAGGTCGACCGGTTCGGCGCCGACACCCTGCTCGCCGCGGGCGCGCACGCCGCGCTGGACGTGTACCGGGTGGCCGAGGCGGTGACCGGCGAGGCCGACGACGACCCCGAGAGCGCCGCCGCCTGGCTCGCCGACTGGTCCGGCTACCTCACGTACCTCGCGGACCGGTGGGGACCCGACGTGCTGCTCCACGAGGTGGAGGCGATCGCCGACCTCGACGCCGTCGCCGACGGTTCCTGGCCCGAGGCGCTGTCCCTTCTCGCAGAGCAGCCGGGCCTGCGCCGCGCGCTGCTCACCCCCGCGCGCCCCGGGACGGGTGCCCGGCCCGGTGCCGCGCCGGCGCCGTCGTACGCCGCGTGGTGGCTGCGGCGGAGGTTCGGCGCGCCGGTCGCGCTGCACGCAGGCGTCCCGCTGCTTGCCCCCGCACCACCCGAGGTGCGCGGCCTCGACGAGACGGTGCTGCGTGCGCTGGGCGGCGTCGGGTCCCTCGGCGAGCAGCGCGCCGAGGACTGGCCCGCGGTGCTCGACGTGCTCGGACCCGTCGGTTCCCCCGTCCCCGCACGTGACGCCGTCGCGCTCTGGGCGGGCCTGGCCGCGACCGCCGTCGCCGCCGACCCCGACGACCGGCCGCACCTCCTCGACCCGCTGCCGGACCGCCTGCCCGTGCTGCACGCCGGGGAGATCGTGGTCGCGGACGCCGACGTCGTCGTCGTCGCGCCCGGGCGGCGGTGGGCACAGCTCGGGCCGGTGCTGCCCGCACCGGCGGCGTCGGCGGCCGCGCTCGCCGACCTGCTCGACCTGCCCCTCGCCGCCCGACGACGCCCCGACGAGGCGGGGGAGTCCCGCGCCCTGGACCCGCGGGTCGTCGGCCTCGACGACCGCATGCCGGCCACGTGGCAGCGGCACGCCACGCTCCGGGTCGCGGGCGACGTCGTGCGGTTCTGGGCCGACGACGGCGAGGCGCACGCCGTCGACGAGGAGTCGCTGGCCGACGCGATCGCCGACCTCCTCGACGTCCCGCACCTCGCGGCGCTGCTGCGTGAGGTGCTGCACGCGCCCGACGACGCGGCCCGGCTCTGGGCGGCCGTCGCCTGGGCGTAGCCGCCCGACTACCCGGACCTGCGCTGGCCGCGAGCCCAGAGCAGGCCCACCCCGCCGAGCGCGAGCCCGGCGCCGCACACCCACAGGACCGTCGGCGACTTGATGTCGAGGGCGACGAGCACCCCGAGCACCACGGTGGCGACCACCCAGCACGCGATCCCGGCCAGCAGCACCTTGCGCAGGTCCACGGACAGCGGAGGCGGTCCGGGGCGGCGCGTCTCAGGGTGGGTCAGGATCCGCAGGAGCGAGGGCACGCCGCCAGTCTAGGAGGGGCCCCACGCCGGGGGCGTGCCGCCGCCCGGGGCGCTGGGCGGCCGCGGTGGGTGAACTCCGGGCGGGATGCGGGGTGAAAGGCGTCCCGACCCCCCGGTGACGCGCGTCACCGCTCCTAGAGTCGGGACTGTCCACCCCCATGACTCCGACCAAGGGACATCCATCGTGACCACCGTGACCGAGGGCGGGCTCGTCAGCCCCCGTGCGGCGGCGCGCGCGCAAGGACTTGTCGCGACCCGCGACGCGTTCCGCGGCACGCGCTGGCACCTCGAATACCGGTACAGGATCGCGGTGACCGACGTGCTGGTGGTCTCGGCGGCCATCTGGCTCGCGTCGTTCGTCCGCGCGCTCGAGCTCGGGCCGGCCGCCACGCCCGGCGGCATGGCCGCGCGGATGGCGATGTCGGTCGGCCTCGCGTCGCTGTGGATGGTGTCGCTGGCGCTCGGCAAGACGTACGACCCGCGCGTCTACGGGTCCGGCCCGCTCGAGTACCACCGCGTTTTCGACGCGTCGTGGCGCCTGTTCAGCATCGTCACGGTGCTCGCCTTCCTGGTCTGGGCCGAGGCCGCCCGCACCTACGTGTTCATCGCGTTCCCGGTGGGTCTGGTCGGCCTGCTGGCCTCGCGCTTCCTGTGGCGGCAGTGGCTGCACCGGCACCGCGCCGAGCGCGGCATGACGACGGCGGTGCTCGCCATCGGGCTGCGCGAGCAGGCCGAGCGGCTCATCCGTGAGCTCAACGGCCGCCCGAGCTCGGGGTACCGCGTCGTCGGGGTCTGCGTCCCGTCCGGCACGGCGCGGGCCGGGGACCAGATCGACGGCGTCCCGGTGCTGGGCGACCTGCGCACGGCCGGCACGATCGCAGCCTCCGTCGGCGCCGACTGCGTCGCCGTGTCCGGCTCGGACGCGATCACGGCCGACGTCGTCCGCCGCCTCGGCTGGGAGCTCGAGCCGGTCGGCGTCGACCTGATGCTGACCGCGGAGCTCGCCGACGTCGCCGGGCCGCGCATCACCGTCACCCCGGCCGCGGGCGTGAGCCTGCTGCACGTCAACGCGCCGCGGTTCGACGGCCCGAAGTTCGTGGCGAAGGCGGCGATGGACTGGCTGGGTGCCTCGCTGCTGACCCTGGTGCTCGCCCCGGTGCTGCTCGCCGTCGCCGTCGCCGTCAAGGTGACGAGCCCCGGCCCCGTGTTCTTCGCCCAGGACCGCGTCGGCCGCGACGGCCGTACCTTCCGCATGCTCAAGTTCCGCAGCATGGTCGCCGACGCCGAGGCGCGCGTCGCCGAGGTCGCGCAGCGGGGCGACGACGGCGCCGGGCCGCTGTTCAAGCAGCGCAACGACCCCCGCGTGACGCGCGTGGGCGCCGTGCTGCGCCGCCTCTCGCTCGACGAGCTGCCGCAGCTCTTCAACGTGCTCGCCGGTCAGATGAGCCTCGTGGGCCCGCGCCCGCCGCTGCCGTCGGAGGTCAGTAAGTACGAGGCGCGCATGCGCCGTCGGCTGCTGGTCAAGCCCGGCATGACCGGCCTGTGGCAGGTGGGCGGCCGCTCCGACCTGCCGTGGGAGGAGTGCGTGCGGCTCGACGTGTACTACGCCGAGAACTGGACGCCGTTCGGCGACCTGCTGATCCTGGCGCGCACCGCCAAGGCCGTCATCGGCGGGCGCGGAGCCTACTGAAAACGGACGATGCGGGCACGGATCTCCGTGACGTTCGCCATCGTCGAGCGCCTTTGCTTAACGGCACCTTCACAGGACTGGCACGATACGCACCATGGCCAACACGACCACGGCGCCGGCCCAGAGCCTGAGCGCGATCGATCGCTTCTTCAAGATCACTGAACGAGGCTCCACCGTCGGGACCGAGATCCGCGGTGGCCTGGTGACCTTCTTCACGATGGCGTACATCATCGTGCTCAACCCGCTCATCCTCGGAGGCGTCCCGGACGGCACCGGCAACTTCCTCGGTGCCGCGGGCGATGCCACGGCGACCGGCGGCGACATCGCCCAGATCGCCGCCGTCACCGCGCTCGTCGCGGGCGTCCTGACGATCCTCATGGGCGTGGTCGCGAACTTCCCGCTCGCGCTCGCCGCGGGCCTGGGCCTCAACGCCGTCGTCGCGTTCTCGATCGCGACCATCCCCGACATGAGCTGGGCCGACGCGATGGGCATCATCGTGCTCGAGGGCATCATCATCCTGGTCCTGGTGCTCACCGGGTTCCGGGAGGCCGTGTTCCGGGCCGTGCCGCACGAGCTCAAGGTCGCGATCTCGGTCGGCATCGGCCTGTTCATCACCTTCATCGGCTTCTTCGACTCGGGCTTCATCCGCGTCGGCGCCGGTACGCCCGTCCAGCTCGGCATCAACGGCTCGCTCAGCTCCTGGCCGCTCCTCGTCTTCGTCGTCGGCCTGCTCACCGCGATCATCCTGATGATCAAGAAGGTCCGCGGCGCGATGCTCATCGCGATCGTGGGCTCGACGATCCTCGCGATCGTCGTCGAGGCCATCGCCAAGCTCGGCCCGCAGTCGGCGGAGAACCCCGGCGGGTGGACCCTGAACGTCCCCGCGCTGGTGGACGAGTGGAACCTGCCGAGCATGGGCATCCTCGGCGAGTTCTCGCTGCTGGGCTCGTTCCGCAACATCGGCGTCGTCGCGGTGCTGCTGCTCGTCTTCACGCTCATGCTGGCCGACTTCTTCGACACGATGGGCACCATGGTGGCCGTCGGTGGCGAGGCCGGCCTGCTCGAGGAGGACGGCAACCCGCCGAAGACCCGCCAGATCCTCATCGTCGACTCGGTCGCGGCCGCCGCCGGTGGCATGGGTTCGGTCTCGTCGAACACGTCCTACATCGAGTCGGCCGCCGGTGTCGGCGACGGCGCCCGCACGGGTCTCGCGTCGGTGACGACGGGCATCGCGTTCC
>CBINDH010000182.1:0-5847 GCA_966249365.1 uncultured Xylanimonas sp.
GTCGTCGAACCTGCCGAGCCGCACCGCGACCGCGGCCGACTCGTCGGGGTCGGCGGCGACGAGGGCGACCACGCGGCCGGGGGAGAGCGTGACGCCGGTGGTCTCGTCGCGCAGCACGGCGCCCGGCGCGGGCGGCTCGGCGGTCGCGGGCTCGGCACCCGTCGCGGGCACCACGCGCAGCACCTTGACGACCTTGCCGGCGGACACGTGCGCGTTGGTCGCGACCTTGAGGAACTGGATCGCGAGCTGCACGGGCCAGCTCAGGAACGCCGCGAACCCGAAGAACGACACGAGCTGGCCGGCCGTGATCTCGCCGCGCACGGCGGCGAGCGCCCCGAGGTAGACGACGGTGACGGTGAAGAGCCCCGGCAGCACGACCTGCAGGGCGTCGAGCCACGACTGCATGCCCGCCACGCGCACACCGGCCTCGCGCACCTTCTGCGACTGGGCGCGGTAGCGCGCCGAGAACACCGACTCGCCACCGATGCCGCGCAGGATCCGCAGGCCCGAGACCGTGTCGGCCCCCAACGTCGTCAGGCGCCCGGACGCCTCGCGCTGCGCCGCCTGCCGCTTCTGCAGCGGCTTGACGAGGAACGCGAGGATCACCCCGACCGTGGGCAGGCCGAGCGCGACGACGACGCCGAGCTGCACCGACGCCTGGAGCATGAGCACGGTGGTCACGGCGTACGCGACCAGCGAGCCGAGGAACTGCGCCGACATCGCGAAGATGTCGCCGATGCGGTGCACGTCGTTCGCGATCGACGCGACCACCTCGCCCGTCGGCAGCTCGGCCGAGATCGCGTGCCCCGAGCGAGACACCGTGCGCGAGACGAGCTGCGAGGAGCGGTACGCGCCCTCCATCCAGTTGCGCACGTCGAGGCGGTGTCCGAGCACCGAGATGCCGGCCATCGCGGCGCCGAGCGCGAGCAGCAGCAGCGCCCAGCGCCACGTCTCGGCGTCGAGACCACCCTGGGCGGCCGAGTCCACGACCCTGCCGACGAGCAGCGGCTGGAACGCCTGCACCCCGAAAGTGACGACGCCGCAGGTCAGCGCTGCCGTGAGCGTCCACGCCTGCTTGCGGGCCAGCCAGGCGAGGAGGGCCCACGGGCCCGTGAGCGGCGGTGTGCCCGGGTCGGGCAGGGGGAGCGGTCGCACGAGGGACAACGTTAGGACGAGAGGCAGACATCAATCGAAGGGTTTGCCGCACCGGAGCGAGGGCACCGATGCCAGGTGCCGTGGACGTTCTCCACCGCTGCGTACAGGTGACGTACGAGACCATCGTCCCGGCGACCCTGTACGGAGGAACCACGATGACCTTCGACGACGACCTCACGACCCTGCTCGACGCGAGCGCCCCGCGCGTCGCCCCGCCGACGCTCACCGAACAGGTCGTGCTCGGCCACATGGCCGCCGCCCTTCCGGCAGGGCGGCGCCCGAGGACGCGGCGGCGAACGGCCATCGGGCTGGTGGTGGGCGCGGCGGTCCTGGGCGGCGGCACCGCCGTCGCGACCGGCGTGTGGGACGACGCGTTCGTGGACCCCGACCTGCTGTACACCTTCACCGCCCCGAGCGGCGCCGCGTGCGAGGGTCGCATCGTCGGCCCGCTGGGCGCCGAGGACCCCGTCGGTCAGGCGCTGCTCGAGTGGGCGCAGTCGACCGACCTGGTGGCGCTCGCCGACGTCGAGCGCGAGCTCGCCATCTCGCGCGCCGGGGTCACCTTCCAGCCCGACGGTTCGGCGGTCCCGCGTGGACCTGGCACGCCGGGGTACGACGCCGACCGCGAGTACGCGGACGCGGTCCACGCGGCTGTCAGCCGGCTGATCTTCGGGCGGCTCGAGGCGCAGGAGGTCGAGCGCACCTACACGTTCAACAGCGAGATCCTCTGCGACAGGGCCGACTGGTGAGCGCCACGCCCGTCGAGCAGCGCGACCGGCTCACCCGCGTCCTCGGCGATGCCGCCGGCGACCTCCTGATGTACCTGCGCCGCCGGGTCGCGCCCGAGGACGCAGCCGACCTGGTCGGCGAGACCATGCTCACCGCCTGGCGCCGCCTCGCGTCGCTGCCCGACGACGACGAGCGCACCCGCATGTGGCTCTTCGGCATCGCGCGCAACCACCTGCTCAACCACCACCGGGTCAGCGGGCGCAGGGCGAAGTTCGCCGCGGTCCTGCGGGCGCTCGCGCCCACCGCGCCCTCGGCGTCGTCGGCCGCCGACGACGGCGCCGAGGTGCGCGACGCGATCGCACGTCTCGACCCGGACCTGGCCGAGATCGTGCGGCTCGTCCACTGGGACGGGTTCACGCTGGCGCAGGCGGCCGAGGTGGTGGGTGTCCCGGCGTCGACGGCGCGGGGCCGCTACCAGCGGGCCCGCGCGGAGCTGCGGGCGGCCCTGCTCGAACCGGCGGTGACCGGTCGTTAGGGTTGTCCCCGTGACCGACGTCTCCGCCGCCCAGGCAGCCACCGCCATCCGCAAGGCCCGCGGGGCGCTCGCGCGCTACCGCGTCCTCGCCATCGTCACCGGTGTGATGCTGCTGCTCCTGACCGCGTGGATGATCGTCAAGTACGTCTTCGGGGAGTGGCTCGGGTTCGGCGTCGAGGGGTTCGTCGACGCCACCTGGGCCGTCACCGTGATCCACGGCTGGGTCTACGTGGTCTACCTGGTCACGGTGCTGCACCTGTGGTCGACGATGCGCTGGGGCTGGGGCCGTCTGGTCGCGATGGTCCTCGCCGGCGTCGTCCCGGTGATGTCGTTCATCGTGGAGCGCCGCGTGCACGCCGACGGCCAGGAGAAGCTCGACGGCCTCGCCCAGCGGTACGACGTCGTCGGCGCCTGACGTCGGCACCTGACGAGACAGGCCGCGGCTCGCCGGGGCCGCTCACCTAGAATGGCCCGGTGACGACCCCCACCTCTCCGCGCCCCGTCCTCGTTGTCGACTTCGGCGCCCAGTACGCCCAGCTCATCGCCCGCCGCGTGCGCGAGGCCAAGGTGTACTCCGAGGTCGTCCCGCACTCGATGTCGGTCGACGCGATGCTCGCGAAGAACCCGGCCGCGATCATCCTCAGCGGCGGCCCGTCGTCGGTGTACGCCGACGGCGCCCCCTCGGTCGACCCCGCGCTGTTCGCCGCGGGCGTCCCGGTGCTGGGCATCTGCTACGGCTTCCAGGTCATGGCGCAGGCCCTGGGCGGCGAGGTCGCCAAGACGGGCCTGTCGGAGTTCGGCGGCACCCAGGTCGACGTCTGCGAGGCCGGCGTGCTGCTGGCCGGCACCCCGAGCCAGCAGTCCGCGTGGATGAGCCACGGCGACTCGGTGCACCGCGCGCCGCAGGGCTTCCGGGTGCTCGCGACGACGCCGGGCGCCCCCGTGGCCGCGTTCGAGAACCGCGAGCAGCGTCTCTTCGGCGTGCAGTGGCACCCCGAGGTCAAGCACTCCGAGCACGGCCAGACGGTCCTCGAGCACTTCCTGTACGACGGCGCGGGACTGGCCCCGGACTGGACGCCGTCGTCGATCGTCGACGACCAGGTCGCCCTCATCCGCGAGCAGGTCGGCGACGCGCGCGTCATCTGCGCGCTGTCCGGCGGTGTCGACTCCGCGGTCGCCGCGGCCCTGGTGCAGAAGGCCGTGGGCGACCAGCTCACGTGCGTGCACGTCGACCACGGCCTGATGCGCGCGGGCGAGGTCGAGCAGATCGAGCGCGACTTCGTCGCCTCGACGGGCGTGCGTCTCATCGTGCGCGACGAGAAGGAGCGGTTCCTCGGTGCGCTGGCCGGGGTGACCGACCCGGAGACCAAGCGCAAGATCATCGGCCGCGAGTTCATCCGCGTGTTCGAGGACGCGCAGCGCCAGATCGTCGCCGAGGCGGGCGCGCACGGCGAGGAGGTCAAGTTCCTCGTGCAGGGCACGCTGTACCCCGACGTCGTCGAGTCGGGCGGCGGCGAGGGCGCGGCCAACATCAAGTCGCACCACAACGTCGGCGGCCTGCCGGACGACCTGCAGTTCGAGCTCGTCGAGCCGCTGCGCGCACTGTTCAAGGACGAGGTCCGCGCCGTCGGGCGGGAGCTCGGCATCCCCGAGGAGATCGTCAGCCGTCAGCCGTTCCCCGGCCCCGGCCTGGGCATCCGCGTCATCGGCGAGGTCACCGAGCACAACCTCGACATCCTGCGCCGCGCCGACGCGATCGCCCGCGAGGAGCTCACCAAGGCGGGCCTCGACGGCGAGATCTGGCAGTGCCCGGTCGTGCTGCTCGCCGACGTCCGCTCCGTGGGCGTGCAGGGCGACGGCCGCACCTACGGGCACCCGGTCGTGCTGCGCCCCGTCTCGTCCGAGGACGCGATGACGGCGGACTGGACGCGCCTGCCGTACGAGACGCTCGCCGTCATCTCGACCCGGATCACCAACGAGGTGCGCGAGATCAACCGCGTCGTGCTCGACGTGACCTCCAAGCCGCCGGCCACCATCGAGTGGGAGTGATCCCCGGCTTCTGGCGCGCTCACCAGGCGCAACGCGCCGTGCGCGACTAGCGTGAGCCTCGGCCACCGAGCCGGGAGGAGCAGACATGTCGAGTACGGTCACAGTTCGGCCGACCCGCGGAGTGCGTGGGATCGGGTTGTTCGCGATCATCGCGGGCGTCGTGATGATCCTGGCGGGGATCTTGGTGTGGATCCTCGTCGCCACGCAGTTGTCCAACGAGAAGATCACCGTCTCCGACGACGCCGGCTTCATGGGCGGGATGTTCCAGGGCGACGCCGTCCGGGGCCCGCTCACGGCGTTCGCCCAGGCGGACATCATCAACGAGCACGCCCTGAACGCGACGGACGGCCAGACGTACGCTCAGCTGCCTCAGGACGACCCGCGCCGCGAGACCGTCATGACCGCCTCGTTCCTGCGGGCGTCGCTGTTCACGTCGGTCGTCTCCTTCGGCATCTGCGCGCTCGTCATCGCGCTCGGCGTGCTGTTCCTGCTGGTCGGCAGCGCCTTGCGCCGGCTCGCGGACGGCCCGGAGATCACCGTCGCGGGTGCCGCGGCCCCGACGCTGACGTCCGACCCCGACATCTACGGTCGCCACGCCGACACCACCACGACGACGCCGCCGCCGACCGAACCGCCGGGCGGCACCACCAGTCCGTCGGCCTGACCGCAGCCGACACCGCGGGCCCCGGCCTCTCCACACCGAGAGCTGCCGGGGCCCGTGTCGTCTTCCCCGGAGCCGCCATGACCAGCCCTGCCGCAGACCGCGCCCAGCCCAGCCCCGCCCCACCGGCGCCGACCCTGCCCCCGGTCGGGGAGCAGGCGGCCCGGCTGCGCGCACTGGGCGTCGTCCCTGACCACCTGGACCTCGATGCCGCCGTCGCCCGGCTGGCACCGCTCGCGCGCGACGGCGACCTGCTGGTCCTCGCGGCGCGGACCGCCCCGCCGTCGGCCCTTGCACCGCTCATGCGGCGACCCGCCCGGGGGCGTGCCGGCGCGGCAGGAGGAGAGCTCGCGGGGTTCGTCGTCGTCGACATGACCGACGTCGACGAGTTCGCGCCCACGGCTGCGGTGACGGACCTGCCCGACAGCGACGCCTACCTCGTCGCGGCACCCGACCGCGGCGACGACCTGCGTGCCTGGACGCCGTCCGAGGCGAGCGGAGAGCTCGTCACCCGCGGGCGTACCCCTCTGACGGTGTCCGAGGGGATCCAGTGGGTGTTGCAGGAGCCTGCCGTGCTGACGGACAACGCCTGCTTCATGACCATCGGCTCACGCCTCGCGAAGCAGCGCGGTGGGTTCGACGCGCGCACGCCGGCCCTGTGGATCTCGGGTGGGACCGGTCGGGACGGACGCGAGCGTCGCGGTGCCGCGAAGGTAGG
>CBINDH010000183.1:0-5773 GCA_966249365.1 uncultured Xylanimonas sp.
GACGTGGTCGTCCGCTCCCAGCCCCGCCTCGGCCAGGCGCCGCTCGAGCACGTCCACGAGGCGTTCGTCCGGGCCGAGCGCCCGGGCGAGCCGCACGTCCGCGCCCGACTCGCGCGCCTCGGCGACGGCGTCGCGCAGGTCGACATGCACGTGGTACCCGGCCGCGAGCAGCAGCGGGACGACCACGACCGGGTCACCCGTGCCGAGCGCCGCGAGCCCGGCGGGCACGTCGGGCTGCTGGACGTCGACGAACGCGCCCTCGACCCGCCCCCCGAGCCGCACCCGGACCGCGTCGACGAGCGCGGCGACCGCCGCCGCCCCCGTGGCCGACGACGTCCCGTGCGAGACGGCCAGCAGGGCGGGCGCGGCCGTCACGAGGCCTTCTCGATGCGGTAGCCGCGCTTGATGACCGTCTTGATCAGGTCCTTGCGGCCGACCGCCTCGCGCAGCCGGGCGACGGCGACCTCGACGGCGTGCGGGTCGTTCGAGTCGCCGGGCAGGACGTCGAGCACGCGCTGGCGCGACACCACGGCGCCGTCCGCCGCCGCGAGCAGCCGCAGCACCTCGACGCCCGTGGGCGACAGGGGCAGCACCCGCCCGTCGAGCACGGCGACGCGGGCGCGGATGACCAGCGACCCGGCGACCGTGGCCAGCGCGACCGACTCGACCCGCTCGTAGTGCGCCACGAGGGACCGCACGAGCGCCCCCAGCCGGCCCCGCTCGGGCTGGATCGGCGTGATGCCGCGGTGCAGCAGGGGGCGCGCGGTCACGGGCCCGACGGCCGCGGCGACCATGTCTCCCGCCGCGAACCGTTCGACCACGGCCTTGCCGCACCCGGCGTCCTCGACCGCCGAGAGCCACGCCTCCGCACCCGGCGCGGACGTGAACACGACGGCGTCGACGTCACCCGCCGCGGCGGCGCGCGCGGAGTCGGCGACCGCGGCCGGGTCGGGCGCGGGCCCCCACCGGTACACGACGAGGTTCGTCACCCGGGCGCCCGCCTTCTCCAGGACGACGTCGAGGCCGTCCGCCCCGGCGCCGTGCTGCTGGACGGCGACGTGCAGCCCCGCGACGCCCTCGGACAGCAGCAGCTCGGCCACCTCCGCGGACGTCTCGGACTCGGCGACCCAGTCGGCGTGCAGGCCCGCGGCCTGGATCGCCCCGCGCGCCTTCGGGCCGCGCGCCACGATCCGGGTGCCCGCGAGCGCCGTGGCGAGCCGGTCGGCGAGCCCGTGGGCGTCGGCGGCTTCGACCCAGGCGCGGAACCCGACGCCGGTGGTGGCGACGAGCACGTCGGGCGGGTCGGTGAGCAGGGTGCGCGTGGCGTCGACCAGGGCTTCGTCGTCGACGTGCGGGACGATGCTGAGCGCGGGTGCGTGCCGGACGCGGGCGCCGCGGCGTTCGAGCGCGGCGGCGAGCTCGCCGGAGCGGCGGTCGGCGGTCAGCAGGACGGTGGCGCCCGCCATGACGGGCGCGAGGGGGCGCGGTTCAGCCACGAGCGGCGCCCGCGTGCCGGCCGGTTCCTGCGTCATCCGAGTCCTCCTGGTGCAGGCTGCTCAGGTTACCGGGCTCGTGGTGGGCGGCGTCGGCACGCCCGGGGCCGACGTGCACCATGCCGCCCTCGACGGTGACGTCGTAGGTGGTCAGGTCGGGCCCGTGCCCGGGGTGCGGGGTGTAGCCGGCGGTGTCGAGGCAGCGTCCGGTGCGCAGCGAGAAGACCTGCTTGTAGACGGGTGAGGCGACGGTGGGTTCGTCCCCGCGGGTGCCGACCAGGCCGCGGGAGAGCACGTTGGCGCCGCTGAACGGGTCGGCCTGCTGGACCGCGAAGACCCTGTCGTCGTGGAGGCGGAACAGGGCGACCTGGACCTGGTGGCCGTCGATGTCGACGAGGGCGGCGGCGCCGCGCTCGACGGCGAGGTAGCTCAGGGGGCAGATCGCGGTGGTGGTGGCGGTGGACATCAGGCCTCCTCGGGCGCGTGGACGGCGAGGGTCGTCCCGGCGATCAGGACGGCGCCGGACTCCCGGTCCTGCGCGGTGGCGGGGCGGCGCTGGCCGCGCTGGGCGACGTACGCGAGGTCGGGGTCGGGGGTGGCGGGCGCGTTGACGAAGCTGGAGAACCGGGCGAGCTTGTCGGGGTCGTCGAGGACGGCCTTCCACTCGTCCTCGTAGCTCTCGACGTGGGCGGCCATGGCGGCGTCGAGCTCGGTGGCGATCCCGAGCGCGTCGTCGCACACGACGGCGCGGACGTGGTCGAGGCCGCCCTCGACCTCGTCGAGCCAGGCGGCGGTGCGCTGGAGGCGGTCGGCGGTGCGGACGTAGTAGAGCAGGAACCGGTCGATGGTGCGGACGAGCTCGTCGTCGGTGAGGTCTTCGGCCAGCAGGCGGGCGTGCTTCGGGGAGAATCCGCCGTTGCCGCCGACGTAGACGTTCCAGCCCTTCTCGGTGGCGATGACGCCGACGTCCTTGCTGCGCGCCTCGGCGCACTCGCGGGCGCAACCGGAGACGCCGAGCTTGAGCTTGTGGGGCGAGCGCAGGCCGCGGTAGCGCAGCTCGAGCTGGACGGCCATGCCGACGCTGTCCTGGACGCCGTAGCGGCACCAGGTGGACCCGACGCAGGACTTCACGGTGCGCAGCGACTTGCCGTAGGCGTGGCCGGACTCGAAGCCGGCGTCGACGAGCCGCTTCCAGATCGCGGGGAGCTGTTCGATGCGGGCGCCGAACATGTCGACGCGCTGCCCGCCGGTGATCTTGGTGTAGAGGCCGAAGTCGCGGGCGACCTCGCCGACGGCGATGAGGCCTTCGGGGGTGACCTCGCCGCCGGGCATGCGCGGCACGACGGAGTAGGTGCCGTCCTTCTGCAGGTTGGCGAGGACGTGGTCGTTGGTGTCCTGGAGGGTGGCCTGCTCGCCGGAGAGCACGTGCCCGTTGCCGAGGCTGGCGAGGATGGAGCCGATGACGGGACGGCAGATGTCGCAGCCGCGACCACCTTGACCGAGCTTGTCGAGGATCTCGGAGAAGGTGTGCAGCCCGGCGACCCGGACGGCCTCGAACAGTCCCGCGCGGGACAGGGCGAAGTGCTCGCACAGCGCCTTGGAGACGGTGATGCCGGCCTTCTCGAGCTCGGTCGTGGTGATCTTCTTGACGAGCGGCAGGCAGGAGCCGCAGGTGGTGCCGGCGCGGGTGCACGCCTTGACGCCCGCGAGGTCGGTGCAGCCGTGCTCGGTGACGGCCGCGCGGATGGTGCCCGCCGAGACGTTGTTGCAGGAGCACACGTTCGCGTCGTCGGGCAGCTCGAGGCTCGGGGCGCCGGCGCCGCCCTCGGGCAGCAGGAACGCCGACGGGTCGCCCGGCAGGGTCGAGCCGAGCATGGGGCGCAGCGACGCGTAGGGGGTCGCGTCGCCGACGAACACGCCGCCCAGCAGCGTCTTGCCGTCGTCGGACAGGACGAGCTTCTTGTAGACGCCGGCGACCGGGTCGGCCCAGACGACCTCGACCGCGGCGTCGGTGCGGGCGTGCGCGTCGCCGAAGCTGGCGACGTCGACGCCGTTCAGCTTGAGCTTGGTGGCGGTGTCCGCGCCGGGGAAGGTGGCCTCGCCGCCGAGCAGGCGGTCGACGACGACCTCGGCCATCGCGTACCCGGGTGCGACCAGGCCGTAGCAGACCCCCTCGACGGCGGCGACCTCGCCGATGGCGTGGACGTGCTCGTCGGCGGTGCGGCACGCCAGGTCGACGACGGCGCCGCCGCGCGCGCCGATCTCCAGGCCGGCGTCCCGGGCGAGCTCGTCGCGCGGCCGCACGCCGGTCGCGAGCACGACGACGTCGACGTCGAGGCGGCCGCCGTCGGCGAACTCGAGCCGGCCGACGTGACCGGTGCGGCGGTGCGGCTTCATGACCTGCGTGGCGGTGTTGCAGCGCACGCCGATGCCCTTGGCGTTGATGAGCCGCTGCAGCGCCTGCCCGCCGCCGAGGTCGGTCTGCACGTCCATGAGGTGGGTGCCGAACTGGATGACGGTGGCGTGCGCGTCGAGCGCCTTGAGCGCGCCGGCCGCCTCGAGCCCGAGGAGGCCGCCGCCGATGACGGCGCCGCGCACGGGCTTGCCCGCCGGGTAGTCGCGGCGCTTCTGCTCGACCCAGCCGCGCAGCGCGGCGACATCGTCGACGGTGCGGTAGACGAACACACCGGGCAGGTCGTTGCCGGGGATGGGAGGGACGGCGGCGGACGAGCCGGTGGCGAGGACGAGCTCGTCGTACGGGTGGACACGGCCCAGGCGGTCCGTGACCGTCCTGGCCTCGCGGTCGATGCCGGCGACCGCGCAGTCGCGGTGCAGGGTCACGAGAGGGTCGGCCCACAGGGCCGGGTCGCCGAGGACGAGCTCGTCGGCGTCGCGCGCCTCGAAGTACTTGGTGAGCTGGACGCGGTCGTACGGGAGCCGCGGCTCCTCGGCGAACACGTCGACCCGCCACTCGCCGCGCTCGTCGCGGGCGCGCAGCGCCTCGACGAACCGCTGGGCGACCATGCCGCCCCCGACGACGACCACCTTCCGGGGTGCCTGTGCTGCGCTCATGCACGTCCTCGCTTCGCTCCGTGCGCGGAGGGGCATGTCTGCCCGGTGCGGTCTGGTCCGCACCCCGCGCTCGCTTGGGAGCGACGGTAGGAAGGCGCGGTTACCCGGCGATGCGGCGGCGGTTACCCCGCGGGAACGTTGTCCTCACGGTCACCCGTGTCGACGTGTGAGCGGTCAGACCCGCGCGGCGAGCGCCGCGTACGTCGTGGCGTGCACGTCGCGCCAGCCGTCGGCGCGCAGCACCGTCGCCGCGCCGCGCGAGCGCAGCCCCTTGTCGCACACGACGACGATCGGCGCGTCGAGCGGGTGGTCCAGCACCGCGTCGGGCAGGTTCCCCGCGGCGAGGTCGTCGAGCCGCACCCACACGGCCCCCGCCACGACCGGCTCGAGACCGACGTCGACGACGAGCGCCGCCTGGTCGACGGCGGCCGCCGCAGGGCCGGCGCCTGCCTCTGCGTCCGCCGCGGGGCCGGGCGCGGCGGCGGGCGTGGGGCCGGGCGACGCAGGCTGCACCGCCGCGCCGACCGGGATCTCGTCCCACCGCGACGTGCGGGCGTCGTAGACGAGCAGGCGGCCGAGGGCCGGCTCCCCCGTCCCCGTGAGCAGCTTGACCGTCTCGACGGCCATCGTCGCGCCGACGACGCCGCACGCCGGGCCGAGCACGCCCGCGGTCTCGCACGAGTCGCCCTCCTCGGGCTGCTCGCCGAACACGTCGCGGTACGTCAGCGCCCGCCCGTCCGGGGCGGCCGACCACCACACCGAGACCTGGCCGTCCCAGCCGAGCACGGTGCCCCACACGACGGGCACGCCGAGCCGGGCCGCCGCGTCACCGACGACGTAGCGGGTCGCGAACGTGTCGCACGCGTCGACGACGACGTCGTAGCCGGTCATCAGCGCGTCGGCGTTGTCGGCGGTCAGGCGCACCGCGTGCTCGACGACGTCGGCCTCGGGGCGCAGCGCCCGCAGCGCCGCGGCGGCCGAGGACGTCTTGCGCTCCCCCACGTCACCGGCGCCGTGCAGCACCTGGCGCTGCAGGTTCGACACGGTCACCACGTCGTCGTCCACGACGCCGAGCGTGCCGACGCCGGCCGCGGCGAGGTACTGCAGCACCGGCGAGCCGAGTCCCCCGGCGCCGACGACGAGCACGCGCGCTACCGCGAGTCGCGCCTGCGCGTCGGGGCCGAACCCGTCGAGCAGCAGGTGACGCG
>CBINDH010000184.1:0-5771 GCA_966249365.1 uncultured Xylanimonas sp.
GTTTCGACGGGGCTCAACCGGCGGGGGGGGTTTCGACGGGGCTCGACCGGCGGTGGGGGTTTCGACGGGGCTCGACCGGCGGTGGGGGTTTCCACGGGGCTCAACCGGCGGCGGGGGTTTCGACGGGGCTCGACCGGCGGCGGGGGTTTCGACGGGGCTCAACCGGCGGCGGGGGTTTCGGCGGGGCTCAACCGGCGGCGGGGGTTTCGACGGGGCTCAACCCCCAGTGGGGGCGTCGGCCGTTCGCGCGACGACCTCGGGCGCCGGGCCGGTCGGGGTCGGCGGCGCCGTCCGCTCGGGGGCCGACGTGCCGACGACGTCGAGGACGCGCTGCGCGCGCGCCGCGAGCTCGCCGGCGGACAGCGTTCCCGCGCCGGGGTCGGCGACGGCGTCCGGCAGGGTGCGCACGCGGTGCCCGGCCGCCCGGTCGACGGTGAGGCCGGTCCACTCGAGGGCGGTCACCCGTGCCGGCTGGTCCGGTTCGGCCGTGATCGTGGCGGTGAGCATCAGCCCGTTGGACGACGCGGCGGCACAGCAGTCCGCGCTCTGGTTGGACACCATGTTCCCGAGCCCGTAGGCGACCCACATGCCCGCGCCGCCGGGACCACCGTCGAGGTGCGCGAACGGCTGCGGCACGTGCGCGTGGTGCCCGATGACGAGGTCCACGACGCCCGACGCGGCCAGCGCCTGCGTCACCGTGAGCTGGCTCTCGGTGGGGTCGGCGCGGTACTCGGTGCCGTCGTGCAGGCTGACGACGACGAGGTCGGCGCCGGCGGTGCGGGCCGCGGTGGCGCGCGCGACCGCGCGGTCGACGTCGATGAGGTCGACCGCCCACGGCTTGTCGGCGGGCAGCGTGAACCCGTTGAGCCCGTAGGTGATCGACAGGTGCGCGAGCGTGAGGGTGCGCCCCTCGCGCTCGAGGCGGTAGAGCTGGGGCGCGTCCGACTCGGCCTGGCTGCGTGCGGTGCCCGCGTGGCCGAGCCCGGCGGCGTCGAACGCGGCCAGCGTGGCCTCGATGCCGGCGAACTTGCGGTCGATCGAGTGGTTCGACGCCGTCGAGCAGCCGTCCCAGCCCTGTTCGGCGAGGTCGGCGACGATCTGGGTGGGAACGCCGAACACCGGGTAGGTGCTGACCTCCTGGCCCGGCGGGACGACGGGCGTCTCGAAGTGGCACAGGGCGAGGTCGGCGCCCTGCACCCAGGCGTCGAGCCCGGACAGGACGGCGGAGTAGTCGGTGACGCCGTTCGCTGTGGCGGAGCGGGTGACCGCCTTGTGCAGCAGCACGTCGCCCGCGGCGACCAGCGTGAAGACGGCCGGCTCCGGCGGCGGGGGCGGGGGAGGCGGCGGCGCCGCGACGGTGGTCTCGTCCTGGGACGGTGTCACGGGGCCGGCGCCGCCGTCCGAGGCGCCTCGGGGTGCGAGAGCCGCGGCGGCCGAGCCCGCGAGCAGCGCGGCGACCACGCCGGTGCCGACGAGTGCCGCGACCGGTCGGCGCGCAGGAGGTCGTGAGCGGTGCCGCCCCGCGGCGGGCCCGCTCGGCGGGGAGGCCGGATTGCGCACACGCACACGGTAGGGCATGCGAACGTCCGTCAGGGCCGGTCACGACGCTCGGCGTGCCCGCGCACCAACTACGCTGGGCGGGTGGTCGACGCAGCTCCCTCCCCGTGGAACGCCGCCAACCTGGTGACGATGGCACGTATCGCTCTCGTGCCGTTCTTCGCGTGGGCGCTGCTCGCCGAGGGCGGTGACAGCGTCACGTGGCGTCTGGTCGCGACGGCGATCTTCGCGCTGGCCGCGCTCAGCGACCGCATCGACGGCCACCTCGCACGCTCGCGCAACCTCGTCACCGACCTGGGCAAGCTGCTCGACCCCATCGCCGACAAGGCCCTCGTCGGCACGGCGCTCATCCTGCTCTGGGTGCCGCTGCACGTGCTGCCGTGGTGGGTGCCCGTCGTCGTGCTGGTGCGCGAGCTGGGCATCACCGTGATGCGCTTCTTCCTCAAGAAGTACGTGGTGCTGCCCGCCTCCAAGGGCGGCAAGCTCAAGACGACGCTGCAGCTCACCGCGATCATCCTGTTCCTGCTGCCGCTCGACCACCTGCCCGGGTTCGTGGGGGTGGTCGCCTGGGTGATCCTGGGCGCCGCGATCGCGGTCACCGTCGTGACGGGTGTCGACTACGCGATCAAGGGCGCGCAGATCTACCGCGACGCGCACCGCACCCCCGCGACGTGACGCCGGCCGACGTCCTGGCCGCGGCCGCAGCTCGCGGCTGGTCGCTCGCGTGCGCCGAGTCGCTGACGGGCGGGCTCGTCGCCGCGACGCTGGTCTCGGTCCCGGGCGCCTCGGCGGTGCTGCGCGGCGGCGTGGTCGCGTACGCGACCGACCTCAAGGCCTCGCTCCTGGGCGTCGACGCCGGCCTGCTCGCGCGGCGCGGCGCCGTCGACCCCGATGTCGCGACGGCGATGGCCGACGGCGTCCGCCGGGCCGCGGGGGCCGACGTCGGGTTGGCGACCACGGGCGTGGCGGGCCCGGAGCCGCAGGACGGCAAGGCGCCGGGACTGGTCTACGTGGCCGTCGTGACCCCCGAGGGCGAGCACGTGCGGCGCCTGGACCTTCGCGGCGACCGCCCGGCCGTGCGACAGGGTGCCGTCGACGGGGTGCTGGCGCTCGCGCTCGAGGCGCTCACCCGCGGGTGAACCACGGTCACGATTCGGACTCGGGTTGGCGAAGGGCGCACGCGCGTGGGAGGTTCGAGACATGATCGTCTGTGACGGGCGTCACTGCGAAGGCCTTGGAGGGAACAAGGTCCGAGGGGGCGACGTTGCAGAGGTCGTGATGAGCACCAGGCCAACGGGCCGTCCGCCGATGCGCCAGACCCGACCCGAGACGGGCCGGGCAGGGTACGGTAGGTCGACTTCCGGTCAGTGGGACCGGACGGGTAACGAGAGGGGGCGCGAGATGGTCGTTCTTCGTCGTGAGATCGGCGACGTGCTGCGTGACGCGCGGCAGCGCCAGGGTCGCACCCTTCGTGAGGTGTCCTCCGCCGCACGTGTCTCGCTCGGGTACCTGAGCGAGGTCGAACGCGGTCAGAAGGAAGCGTCGTCAGAACTGCTCGCCTCGATCTGCGAGGCGCTGGACCTGCCGATGTCGCTCGTGCTGCGCGAGGTCTCGGATCGCATCGCGATCGCCGAGGGCCTTGCGATCCCCGACACCATCCCGGCCGACTTCGTGGCGAGCCTCCTGGCTCGTGGCGGCGACTGGCGCGGTGGCGTCGAGCGCGCGGAGCTGACCCCGGTCGGCTGAGCAGCCACCAGACAACGACGACGGGCGTCCCCTCAGGGGGGCGCCCGTCGTGCATCTCCCGGCGCTACGCCCGGGATGGCGCCTGGCAGGTCGGGCACCAGTAGACGACGCGCTCCAGCGCCCCCTGGTCGGGGCGGACGTCCTGGCCGGTCGTCGAGCCGAGCGCGACCGGGGTGCCGCAGCGCACGCACGGCTTGTGGTGCCGGCCGTGCACGCGACGCTCGACCGCACCCAGACCCCGGCGGCGCCCGACGGCGACCGCACCCGTGATCAGCCGCGAGGCGGTCACGAGCAGTGCCCGCACTCTCGCCGGCGGCAGCGAACCGACCGGCGTCCACGGCCACAGGCGCTCGGCGAACAGCGACTCGGCCATCCAGATCGTGCCCAGCCCCGCGACCGTGCGCTGGTCGAGCAGTGCGGCGCACACGGCCCGCGCGGGGTCGGCCACGAGCCGGCGGGCGCCCTCGGCCGCGCCGTCCGCGCCCGGCTCGCCGACGAACCCCGGTGCGAGCACGTCCGGGCCGAGGTGGCCGATCAGGGTGCCCTCGTCGCGCGTGCGCACCAGGTCCACCATCCCCAGGTGCCACCCCAGGCACGTCCAGGCCTCGGTCGCCAGGACCGCGCGGACCGCCGGGTGACGTCCCGCCGCCTCCGGGGAGCCCGTGCGCTGGACCTTCCACGAGCCGTCCATGCGCAGGTGCGTGTGCAGGGTGCGGCCGTCGTCGAACCGCAGCAGCGTGTGCTTGCCGTACGCGACCGACTCCACCAGCGTGCGCCCGCGCAGGTCGGCGCCGGCGACGCTCGGCCAGCGCAGCTCGGCACGGACCAGCGGGGAGCCGCCCAGGGCGGCGCCGAGCCGCTCGGCGGTCAGCTTCAGCACGTCGCCCTCGGGCACGGCCTCAGCCGCCCGCCACGCGCAGGCCTCGCGGGGTGACCGCGAAGCCTGCGTCCAGCAGCGCCGCGGCGAGCGGCGTCCGTTCGCGCGCCCCCGTGAGGGCGGCGACGCCGTCGACGCGCTGGACCAGGACACGTCCCAGGCGACCGGACCGCGCGGCGGCCGCGAGCTCGCGGGCGGCGGCCCCGAGGCGACGCGCCCCACCCGGGCCGGGCGCGGCGAACGACAGGACGGTCCGCCCGCCTCGCTCCACGTACAGCACGAGGTCCCCGTCCACGAGCACCACGACGGCACCCGCCTTCCGGCCGGGACGATGCGCGGGTGCGCCGTCGGCCGACTCGTCGGAGGACCCCGTCCGCGGCCATGCCAGCGCCGCCCCGTACGGGTTCGCCGGGTCGGTGGCCGCGAGGAGGAGCGCCTGGGGAGCGCGCGCCGCCCGGCCGAGGTCGAGCTCGACGTCTCCGTCGCCCTCGTGGGCCCGGGCCCGGTCGGCGGCGTCGGTGCGGAGCTGGTCGACGGCGCCGGGCAGCGCGAACTGCGACCCGCCGAGCCCCTCGACGAAGTAGCCGCGGCGGACCCCGCCCCGCTCCTCGAGCTCGCGCAGCACCCGGTACACGTCCCGGAACGCCCGCGTCACGCCCTCCGACGGAGCCACCGCCCGGGTGAGGACGCCGTGCCGCTCGAGGAGCACCTGCGTCAGCGCGTGCGCGCGCACCGTCGGGTCCTGCTCCACCGCGGGCAGAGCCGACCACCGCCCGCCTCCGGTCCGTACCACCGCGGCCGGGGAGGCCACCGACGACGTCGGGCGTCCCAGCGCGCCGAACCGGGTGTGCCGCACCGGCCGCACCCTGGCAGGCGCCCGCGGCGCCCGGTGCGCGCCCCCGGTCCCCGCGCCCACGGACTCGCGCAGCGGCCCCAGCCCGTCGTTGGTGACCCAGCCCGCCCACACGAGGTCCCACAGCACCTCGAGCGTCGCCGTCGTCGACGCGTCCGCGAGCTCCGCGAGCCGCGGCAGGAAGAACCCGCCCGAGCCGGTGAGCAGGTCGAGGACCACCCGGTGCAGCGGGGTGTCGAGCGGGCCGTCCGGCTCGACCGGGTCGGGCGGGCGCAGCGTGAGCGCCGCGCCGTCGGCCAGGTGCAGCGAGACCATGCCGTCCCCGCCACCCGAGCCGGGCAGTCGGCCGTGCCCGCACCACAGCACCTCGCCCGCCCAGGTCAGCTCGTCGAGCAGCGCGGGGGAGTAGTCCGGGACGCGGGCCGGAAGGACGAGGGTCTCGAGGGCGCTCGCGGGCACGGCGGCACCCGCGAGCTGCTCGACGGCGCGCAGCACCCCGTCGGTGCCGCGTGGGGCCGAGGGCGAGCCGATCTGCTGCCAGCGCGGCAGGAACACGCCCAGGGCGCCCGGCTCGACGGGCTCGACCTCGGCCCGCAGCGCGGCGAGCGAGCGCCGCCTGAGCATGCGCAGCACCTCGGGGTCGCACCACTCGTCGCCCGTCCCGCCCCGCGAGGAGGGGCGCAGCGCCCCGCGCACCCCAGTGCCCGCGGCCTCGAGCCGCGCGAGCGCGTGCAGCAC